>JAFZHX010000039.1 GCA_017554665.1 Alphaproteobacteria bacterium | reverse complement strand
TTCCAGCGCCAACTCCAGCTCCAAAGCCAGTTGTAAAGGATACAGTTCCAGCGCCAACTCCAGCTCCAAAGCCAGTTGTAAAGGATACAGTTCCAGCGCCAACTCCAGCTCCAAAGCCAGTTGTAAAGGATACAGTTCCAGCGCCAACTCCAACTGTAACACCGGCTCCAGCTCCTGTAACAGAAAAACCTAGTTTCAGAGTTGTTTCTGTCTATATTGGTACACGTGGAAATTGTAAATAATTTAGTTTTGTGTGTTAAATAGGCTCGTCTAGTTTTGACGGGCTTATTTTTTTTCTTTTTATACTAGACAGATAAATAATTCTTATGATAAGATATTATTTGTATTAAAGAGTGTAGGGATGAAATTCATTAGAATCTTGGTTTTTTTATTGTTTTTGATGCCTTTTGCATCGAATGCCGCGTCAAATGATTTTATGGTGGCAGCACAATTGTTGGCAGCTGCTAAGAATGCAGATATTCAACAGGTACAAAGTTTGGTAAATGCGGGCGCTAATGTTAATTTTGTTGACTCTACAGGATTGTCTATTGTTTGTACTGCTTTGATGAATAATGATGTGCGCGCGGCGCAAATCTTGCAGATGTATGGTGCAGATGCTTCAAAGTGTGATGCGCAGATAAAAAAATATAATAATCGGACAAAGCCGAAAAATACGGGTGGATTGTTCAGCGGACTGTCGTCTGCCCAAAGTCTTACTTTAGCGGCGGCGGGGGCCGCCGTTGTTGTAGGTGGACTTTTTTTGCTGACCGATGTGTTTAATCCAGGAAATGGAAATAGCTCTGGAAGCTCTGGTGGAAATCGCCCGAATAATAATCCAGATGATGATAGCTCTAATAACAATGGCGGGAATGTTGCTATTACTGTCCCTTATAGTCCTGCTTATTTAGGTGCAGACGGAAAAATCACAACGGATAATTCTGTTTATGCGGCGAACTTGTTGTCTTGGAACCCTGGTGGCGAAAATGTTCGTACTTGGGATTTTAATTATTTTAGACCAACACAACAGCCTGGTAATAATTTCGTGGTTGATGGAATCCTTTTGCCTGTACAGAACTATTTGTTGATGATGCATGGGTATTCTGCTTTTGCAAATGAATATATGGGACAGGCTATCTTTCGCGATGTTACAACAAGAAATCCTGTGCCAGTCGGAAATAAAGCTGGCGGTGGCAAGCCTGTGTCGGTCGCAATTATTACTGCTAATGGTTTGAATCCAACTGGCTCTGCCGCGCGTGGCGGTGGTATTACATATGCAGATACAGCAAATGTGAGTGCAAATACAGACTTGTTAGATAAATATTTGAATTATGCTAATCCAAATAAAACTACTGGTGTTTTGGGTGCAGAAAATATGGGGTTTGATTTTTCTGGCTCTGGTACAGCAATGAATCCTTTTGCAACAGCTTATCAAAGTTCGTTGGGTAAGATAATTGCCGGTTGGTATGGTACAACAAATGATTTAGCCGAAGCAGATGTGCGTGGTTATGGCGACTTTTTTGGTTTTGTTCCTAATGGTCGTTTGGCTGTGTTGCGTACAGGTTATGGAAAACAATGGGTAGATGTTACTAACCCTACTGATGGTGCTGTTGCAGGAACTGTAACTGATGCTGATGATAATTCTGCTATTAATGCAGGCGATACAATTGTATTAAATGGTGTTACTTATAACCTGAAGCTGGCATTGGATGATACTACATTGACAAACCCAACAATTACTATTGGAGAAACAACATACAAGTTAGATGAAAATAGTAAAATGTTGGTTGGAAAATGTGCAGAAGAAGATTGTACTGATTCTAATATCGCAATTTATCAGGGTACAGATGGCTATTATTATGTTAATACAACAGGTGGTGATACTGTTGATGCTGTGTATGTGATGGATGGTAATAACCTGTTCGTACAAAAGGAATTGCAAAATGCTGATTTTAAGAATTTTGAGGCTTTGTATAATGCTAGAAATTCTGGTGCGGCTGTAATTGCTAATTTGTCTTTGTTGGAAGCAAGTAGGGCAGGTAATTATAAAACTATCCAAGATATGCCAGTGTTTGTTGGTTCAAGTTCTTTGGCTGATAATGAAGATTTTGCTAGATTAGTAAATTCTGTATATGAGCAAGATTTCAAAGGTGGCACAACACAAGGTGATTACGCTAACCAATTGTTTAATGCATATGGTGCTGCTTCTCCGATTTTGGTTATGCCTGCGGGTGAGTTCTTGTGGGATAATGGTATGGTTTTGGATGCAACTTTTGAAAATTATGTGCCTGTATTATATGGAAGTAACGTTACAAATAGATTTATGACAGTTGTTGCTGTTAATCATACAAAAGGTACTTCTGGTGCCAGCACTATTGGTGGATATGGTAACGGAGTAGGGGAAAGTTATGGACCTTTGTATCTGTCTATGTATTCAAAAGATGTAAATAATACACCAGATGATACAAGTGATGATATTATGTATTCTTCGCGTAAATGTGGTGTTGCAGGAACTGGTGTTGGTGCTATTGATCCTTGGTGTTTTGCAGCAGCTGGCGCAACTGCTGAAATGGCAACAGCTTCTGCGGCTGGTGCTGTTGCATCTTTGCAGGCTGCTTTTGACTATATGTCTAAATCACAGATTTATCAGTTGTTGGCATTGACAGCAGATGGTTATTTGCTGGGAACTGATACATCGGGTAATGCATTTACTAAAGAAACTTTGACAGCTTATTTGAAAAATATGTACTCGTTGCCACCTGAATATTATGCAAATACTTTGACAGCAGAAAAGTATTTAGAGGCATTCGCAGAAACATATGGTTATGGTTTGATAAATTTGGAACGCGCTACAACACCTAGCAAGTCTATTTATTTCTATGATGGAAATAAAATTGTTTCTGCCGAAGGTAATGCTTATTGGCGCGCTGCATCAAATACTGCTTTTAGACCTTCTGCAGTTTTGAGTTTAAATGACGGTTCAATTAGTGCTCCTTTCTATGATGTTTTGGAAAGTGTTGATGGTTCGATGTCTTTGGCTCGTGTTTGGGAAAATGAATTTTCATTTGGTACAAAAGATTCACGTGGTTTGTATATGGGCGATGTCTTGGGGGGCTTGAAGACAACACGTGATAACACGCAGAAAATTAAAGTAGGTAATTTAGATTTTTCTATGGTTGTTTCAGAACGTGCCTATGATGATTATATGGGGGGCTTGGATAACTTGACTTTGTCTTATGATTCAGGCAATTGGAATTTAGGTGCTTCTTATCAACGTTATTTAACAGATGGTAAATCGCGCTTTAACGGATTGCATAATCCAGTTATGGCTTTGGGGTCGAATGCTGTTGTATCGAATGCTGAATATAATTATGGCAAATTGTCTTTTGGTGGTCATGTTTTCTCTGGTTCTATTACTGATGAAGGTTTATTGGAAAATGACCCGACAATATCATCTCAGTATATGCCAGCAAGACTAGGGTTGATGCATGGTGCTGATTCTTATATTGCTTGGAAAGGTGATAAATTGGCACTTAAATCTTCTTTTGGTGTTGCTAATGAAACTGATACTTTACTGGGTGCATATACAGACGGTCTGTTAAATCTGGGGGCAGGGAATACTGTTTATGCAGATGCAGAAGCTGTATATAATTTTTCTGACAAGTTGAATTTTGTGGCGCGTGCTACATTTGCAAAAACAAAGTCTGATGCGTCTGGTAACTTTATTTTAGGTTTGTCTGATATCTATTCCAATGCGTTTGCTTTTGGAGCAAATGTAGGTAATTTTGAATTTAGTGTATCACAACCTTTGGCTATAACAGACGGGGCATTGCAGTATGCTTATGCAAAATATGAAGTTGATGAAGAATCAAAGTTAAATATTATAGATACTCATGTTGCTGATTTGTCGCTAAGTCCAAATGTTCGTGAAACAAGATTTATGGGAACTTATCGTCATAATTTTGGTGAATTTACAGATGGTGCATTTGGGTTTATATATCGTGTAAATCCAAACCATACAGACAAGTTTGGTAATGAATCTATATTTATGTTAAAGCTGAGCCATAGGTTAGGAATATAGGTTTATTTTGAAATTAGAATGCTGTAAAAAATATGCCGGCTTCCTTGTGAGGCCGGTTTTTTATATATTTGATTGTTGTAATTAAAATATAAAACAGGTCGAGTAAGTATATAGTTACTTTTATATTGCTTGACAATAGAGGGATATTTAGTATTTTTTTTGTAGAAATATAAGGGTATAGAAATGAAAAATGAACTTCATAGGGTAATGAGTGTGGTTGCAGATTATGTGAATGATTTATCTCCTGCGCAACGAAAAAAATTTTATAAAGAAAAGACAAATGATGTGGATATGGATGCCAGAGCTTTGATGTTTTTGGCTAGTTCTAATGTATTTATTGCAGAGCTGTCGTTTGATAGAGAATACCTGTATTGTTTTGTGTTTAATGAAGCAAATATACCTGTGGCAAAGCATATAATGAAGTCTAATAACTTAAAACCAAGACTGCATATAAGTCGTCGTTATTATAGTATGCCAACTTTGGCATTGCGTACACGCGTGCCTAGAACCAAGACAAATGTCAGGGCAAACGAATTTATTGATAAAGTGATGACTTTGCGTGCCAGGGTAAAAGCTTGTAATGATGCAAAAGAATATGTGGAACAATTAAAACAAAAACTAAGATAAAAAACCGCCGTTTGGCGGTTGTTTTATTTTTTAAAGTATTGTGCTTTTTGTGATTTTGAAACAGATTGCATTTTGTTAAATATCTTTTCTGCTTCTGTTTCGGTTTTTGGACCCGTGTGCATAATATTTGAATATTCTGCACCGTTTAGAACAATTATGCGTTCCGGAGCTAAATTACCTTCGCATTCAATATGATATTTTGATGTGTCGTAATATTTTCCAAAACATTTGCCGTTTTCAGTAGCAATGTAACCATCTTTTTTCAAGCTTTCGCATGTTGGTTGTGTGCCATAAACAATTTCGCCGTTTTCAAGACCTTCGTCTGATTTGTCCAGAACACCATTGCACCAAACATTTACATATTTACCGTTAACCATTACTTGGCTGCCAGTTTTTGTTGTTTTGCGAACACCAAAACAATTATCCGCAGCTGATAATAGGTTTGTATCAAAATCTGTTTTAATTACATTTCTATTTTCTAAATCTTTTTTACTGATTAGTTTAGGTTCGTTTGATTTTTCAACCAATGCTTCTGAGCATATGTATTTCATGCCACGACAGTTTGAGCCAGTGTCCCACATTTCAGAATCATATCCAACACCAGTGCTGGAATAGCATTTTGTGTTGTCGATACGACATACTGTCATTTGTTCCCACCAAGATATTGCAGATGCAGGAAGTGCAAATATAGATGCTATTAATGAAAATATAAAAAGATTTTTCATGATTCTCTCTTTTTTCTAGTTATATGTTATCATAATTTAAGTGTTATGACTACTATTTTATTGTTTGCAATAACCCCAATTTGTATTTGCTGATGTTTCATTGATATATTTTTGCAACAAATTAATATTGTCGTTAGAGTTATATGCTGTGCTAACCCATGTGCCGCCAAGTCGTTCACATTCTTTGGCAAGTTCTTTTGCCATGTCTGCGCGGACGCTGTCCATAACTGTATTGATATCTTGCAAAACCGTATGTGGTAGTGGATTGTCGCGCTGAGATGGACGTATGCAAACATCTGTTGCATAGCTTACGAGTTTGTAATACAAGCTGTTTGTATAATCTATTGGGCAGTTTAATGGTGTTGCGTCTGCTAATGTTGCGTCGCCACCAGGGCAATAGTAACCTTCTGGGCATTCGATACATTGCCCGTATGGAGATATTTTTGGTGTAACAAATTGTATAACAGCTTGTTGTAGGCCAACACGTGTAGTTACTGGTGGTATGTTTTGTTGTGTGCTTTGTGATGTGTATTGTGTAGGAGGTACAAAATAATATCCTGTATTGCATGATGTATAGTTTTTGGCACAAGAGGTGGTGTATCTTGTATTTTTTGTAGAAACTATATTTGATTTATTGGCAACTTTTTTACAATCTAAAGCATATTCTTGGGTTCCAGGATTATAAACACGACAACCATATGGGTATGTATGAAGTGTGTCTGTGCCAGGTACATTACACAATTCTTTGGTGTATTTTTGTAAAGTACTTAAACATTGTTGCGCGATTTGTTGTTCTATAATATCGTACATTGCAACAAGTAATTCTTGCAATCCTTCTGTGCCACCACCATATAAATTGCTACATGTGTCCATTTTTTCTTGGCACATAGCTTCGGATAATTCAAGGCGTGCGCCCAATAACAAGGCTTCGTCTGTATTGCTAAAGTCTTTTAATGACTTGTTTTGTTCGTCATAGCACTTGTTAACTACATCCAAGCATTCGTTTTTCACTTTTCTAATTTTTTCTTGCTGTTGCTGGTGAATTTCGGTAATAGCTTGACGCAAAAATTCGTCCCATACATTGCTTGATACTTCGCGACATTTATCCAAGCTGTTTGTTGCATAACCACGCATTCTTTCCAGTTTGTCAAGTAATAGACGGTTGGTCTGGTTCGTTAGCAAGTCGCCAGATAAAGATGTTTGAGAATCAAGTTGAAAAAAAGCAGCGGAATATATTGGTTCTCCTGTTTCAAAGTGTAAATATCTGCCGGTAACATCCAAGCAATGTACATAATCTTTACCGCAAGCTGTGTCTTTTGTTATGTCGCGTCGTACATTGGCAATACAATCGTTGATAGAAGTAGAGTTGTGTGCATTATAATTTTCAAGACGCAAATCGCCCATAGTATATTCTGTATCTCGAATTAGTGCATTAGCAGAGACTAGCTTTTTATCCAAAGCACTTATCAACATGGAGCAGTCATTTTCGATATACATGCCGTATGCGGTTATGACCATTGTTTTTGTTGATGCATCAGGGCAACTATCTGCAATCATGTCAGAGCATTGTGCATGTACAGCATTATACAAAGGTTCGCCAGATAGATTTGAAATATTGCGCCCCCGGCCAGCTCGGTCGTGGACCATATAGTATTAATATCGCCAGCAATATCAAGCGAGCCTTGGTTGGATAGTGATTCTTTTTTTGTTTTAGCCAATACAGAACTTATCCCAAATAGTGCTTTGGAGCTATCAGAATTGTCTTTTTTGTATGATTGAGCTATTTCACCTTCGGTGCCAAGTAGCAAATTTTGTACCTCAGATGCGGATTTGTCGATTATTTCCAGATTTAAAGATTTGAAATCTTCGAGTTGTGTAGCAGCCTGAGCTAATGCACGTTCGCGAGATTGTATGTCTGATAAACGAGAAGAACAATAACATCTGCGATAAGATTCATTTGCGTTGCTACAGAATTGATCCATGCATGTAAAGTAAGCGTCGCGACATGTAATGTATTCTTCGCCCATTTGTGTAGCAGGCTCAACAGGTGTGGTTGTTGTGCGCGATACGATGGTTCTTGCACTGCGAACATTCGATGATATGTTTTTGTTTGTGGCGCTGTGCTGACGAAAAGTTGATGTTTTTGGAGTGCTTGCAGAACGAGATACATTTACCTGGGTGCTGCGTGCAGTTCTTTTTAATGTGTTGGTATTATTACGGGATGATACTGTATTGCGTTTGGTCTTGTTTTGCGTGGCACTGCGATTGATAACGTTTTTGTTGGAAGCCGAACGCGCGGTTGAAACTGAGTTTTGATTTTGAGCAGCTCTGGATAATGTTTTTTCCCCACGAACAGCAGCGTTGGCAACGCCAACACTGAACAACAGTGCGACAATAAGAAGTATTTTCCTTTTCATTCCTTATCTATAGATAAGTACAGTTTATCAAAAAGTCATAAAATAGACAAGAAAAATGAAGTGAATTTTTATAAAAAAAACGCAAATTGCGTTTTTTTATTTATGAGTTTTCTGTGCCAGCTTTATTACGCTCAACAAATGTTATACGACCCTTGTCAAGATCGTATGGTGTCATTTCAACGCGAACGTGTTCGCCGACATTAACCCAAATACGTAGTTTGCGCATTTTGCCACAAACGGTCGCCAAAATTTCATGGCCGTTTTCTAGCTTAACGCGAAACATAGTGTTTGGTAGTTTGTCTTCTACGACACCAGAAAAAACAATTACATCATCTTTTGCCATAAATAATCCTTAGATTTTTCAATGATTTCTGCGCTATATGATACTTGTAGTGCAAAAAAAAATCAAGTTGTTTTTATGTGCTTGCGAAAAGTTGGATTATTTGATAGAATAAAATAATAAAATTATGTGGGGTGGAGTCCAATGAACTTGAAGTTTCTTGTAACATTATTAGTCTTGTTCCCAGGAATTGCAATGGGTGCAGTGCGTAATGATAATGCTCGTGTCGGGGTGCAACGCGTGTCTGCCGCAGGCGCAAGAATGCCTAATGTGTCTAAAACAAAGAAAACTACAAAGGCAAAAACGCAAGAAGTTGAAGCTGTGGATTCTGGCGAAGAAGTCGTTGAAGAAGACGAATTAGATGTTGCGTTTGATGAAGAGTTTGTGGACGAAGTTGTTGAAGTTGCTGAAGAAGTTTCGGTGGAAACTGTTGAAGAAGAACCAATAGAAGAAAAGAAAGTCGCAAAAGAAGAAACTGCTCCTGCACAACCTGAAAAGGCTAGTGGTGATTGTCGTGAAGCTTATCGTGCGTGTATGGATGAATTTTGCTTGTTAGACGAATCGGAAGGATATAGATGTGCTTGTTCTTCTAATATTGAATCTTCAAAGCCTTTGATACAAGAAATCCAAAGTATTCAAGAAGAAGCGGATAAGCTATATACCGAAGGTGTAGAACGTGAAAACTTGGGTGCAAAAGCTAGATTGGTATTTGGTGAAAGTGAGGCGGCTAAGAAAAGTTCTCGTGTTTCAGGGTTTAATTTTGCTGATTGGTTGAATTCTGATTCGTCTGATGATGAAGATAGTGATGATGAATTGGGTGCAGATTATGATATTGGTGATGCTTTGTATGAAACAGCTGCTGAATTCTGTAAGGCAGAGCTGGCAGCTTGTGGAAGTAAATCAGAAATGGAAGAGATGTTGTACACTCGTCAGATAACATCAGATTGTAAAGCGTTTAATTTATACCTGAAAGATCAAAAGGCAAATGCTTTGTCGAATAAACGTACAGCAGAAGCTGCAGTTCGTCAGGCGAGATTGGCCATGTTGGGTACAACTAATAAATATAATCGTGGTGAATGTTTGCTAGCTTATCGTGCTTGTGTTGCAGACAAGGGCGGATGTGGAACTAATTTTGAAAACTGCTTGGATGCTGATTTGTTGGAACGTCGTTCTAATGCTTGCGAAGGTGTTTTGGATCAGTGTTTGGCTGTAAGAGAAGATGTGTTAAAAGACTGGGAAGCAGAATCTGAATCTATATTAGCAAATGCTGCGAAATATGCGGATAAATACCGTCGTCAGACTTGTTTGGCACAAATTCAGGTTTGTTTGGAAGACGGTTGTTCGACAACAACAAATTCGGCTTGTTTAAGTGATGTAAATGTTGCTGCAGGTGTATGTCCTATTATTGATGAATGTAATAATATGATTCCAGGTTTGAAGACAGTTGTTAATGACAAGTTGGGATATTTACGCACTCAATTCTGTCAGAAAGATATCGATGCGTGTTTGCGTGATAATTGTGGTAAAAACTTTACTGCTCCGGAATGCGTTGGTAAAACTCCTGTTGAAATCGTAGAATTGTGTCCACAAGATATGTTTCCTTCATGTAAAAATGAAACTCAGTATGATGTTATTGTATCTGCGGCTGTTTTGCAGATGGATTATCAAATGATGCAGGGTTGTGTGAACTATTTTAGTGAACAATTAGGTCGCACTTGTGGTACAGATATGGAATGTTTGCCAGCTGATGCTACGGTTGCAGCTTTGACAAAGATACCTACTAAAGAAACAGAAATGATTGAGTTGCGCAAGCAGGTTATCGAAAACTCTAAAGCAGCTGTTGCAGATTTCTTTGAACAGTTTGAAAAAGATAAAACTGTTGCGGCTTGTCAGGATGCGGAAAAACCTACTGGCAAGGCTAATTTAGGAACTAGCATATTTAATACTGCAAAAATCATTGCTGAAATTGGTGCTGAAAATCGTGCTATGCGCGAATTGGAAATGAAAATTGCAGAATTGTCTCGTGAACAAGATTTGGAAGATGCTGAAAAGAATTGCTTGAATACATATAAAGTTGAAAAGCCAAATAAGACAGAAAAGAATTATAGTTATATAAGTAGCGTTTCATTTGAACCAAGTTTGCGTAACTGCCATGTTTGCCGTACACAACAGGTTTGTGAGGTCGGAGGTGAGTCAAAAGCTACTTCTGCATTGAAAGCCGCTTCTGGCGGTTTGGCTGCAGGTGCATCGGCTGGTACGATGATAAGCCCAGGTTGGGGAACCGCAATCGGTGGTGTAGTTGGTGCTGTTGGTATGGGGATTATGGGTGCTATGTCTGGCGGTGAAAAAGAATTCTGTCAGTCGATACCTTCTTGTGAAGATATTAACATGTAAGAATAATATTAGGAGAGAGAATATGTTGTTAAAAAAGTTGTCTTTGATTTGCTTTGTGTTTGCTTTGTTGGCTGTCATGCCACAGGGTGATGCGTATGCGGTATCAAAAAAGAAGGCGGAAAAGCAATCGGCAATTCAAACTGGTACCAAAGTGCGTACAAAAGTTGAAGTGGACGGACTTTATGATAAAGAATGCTATGATGCTTATTATGGCTGTATGGACTCTTTCTGTATTTCTGATAATGAAAATGGTGGTAGCTGTACTTGTAGTGATACAAATGCTGAATTGGAACAAGAGTTGCTAGATATTAAAAAAATATTGGCAGAAGCAGAACGTGTTAAAACAGAAGAAGTAGAAAAAGTTCAAGCTGGCGCAAATGCTGATATTATTTTTGGTGATGGAAAACGTGAATATGACGAAGATGGAAATGTTGTAGAACTCGGTAAAAAAGGCAAAGACGATTTGTTGTCTTTGTGGGATACTACTTTTGAAGATGAAGAAGAGGAAGAAGAAGATATTGATATATCTGGCCTAAAAGGTAATGAATTGTACAAGGCAGCACAAGATTTGTGCCGTGAACAGGTGCCAGAAAAATGTTCAAAAGATTTTGCTTTCTTGACGCAGGTTTATAAGCGACAAATTACATCTGACTGTAAAGGTTTTCAAAATAGTGTTTCCAAAAAACGTTCAGAGGCAGATGCAGCTTTGGCAAGTGCAGAGGCAGATGTTCGTAATGCTTTGAAAGATTCTTTAAAAGCAGCTAATAAGTACGATTTGGGTACTTGTATGGTCGAATTCAAGAAATGTATGATGACAGAAGATGCTTGTGGTAGCGACTGGATGGGTTGCGTTTCTACAATCGCAAATGCCAATATGCAGGGTGTTGCAGAATGGACTATGTTTGATGAAGCAAATATGAAAAAATCAGCACAAAAGGCTCTTGATGCAAGTGCATATGGTATTGCTGCATCTACTATGGAAGGTTTGGATTCAAAACGTATTATTTGTGAACGCGTGCTGAATCAGTGCGTTGCTGTGCGTGAACAGGTATGGCCTGCATTTATCCGTGAAGCTGCTCCTACTATCCGAGTAGCAGAGCTGAATGCAGAATCTAAAGTGCGTCAATCTTGTTTGACAAGCATTTCTAATTGTATCCAAAAGGCATGTAAAGATGATATCGAAGGCAAGGGTGTCGATACCATGGATGCATGTTTGGCACGTCCTGATATGGCACGCAGTTTCTGTAAGGTTGAATTAGAACCTTGTGAAAGAATGGAACCTCAGATTTGGTCTTATGTACAAGATAAATTGGCTGCTATGCGTGTTGATGCCTGTACCGAAGAAGTTAAAGAATGCTTTACAGCAGAAAATCGTTGTGGCAAGAATTTCGGAAACTGTATCGGTATGGATTATAACTATATCCACGATATTTGTCCAATTGACACATTGGTAGTTTGCAAGCAAGCTAATCCAGATTTTTCGATGTCTGATTTGGATACTATGTTGATGGGCTTGTACTTAAATATCGACAATTCTGCTTTGGATAACTGCCAGGCATTGGTTGATGCAAAGATGACAGAAATTTGTGGCAGTTTGCATGATTGTAACCGTTTTGCTTCGGACGAAATTATTGGAACTGGTTCTTTGCGTTCGGTTAAGGATGGAAATATCTTCCGTATAACAGGTATGATTTCATTTGGTTCTATTAAGATGGGTGATGCTAATGGTGTACAAGATGGCAAAGTAGTCTTGGGACCAGGTGATATTGGTGTTGCAGATTATATTGAACAAATTAGAGAAAAAAATAAGACGGTAGCAAATGCAGAAGGTATTATCGCAACAATTGAAGATGAATTGAATAATATCGCAGGAACAATTAACCGTACAATCGATATGATTGAACAGGATCCAGAAATTCAATATTGCGTTGCTGGCCGTAACCTGAAGAATATTACAGGTAAGGATGAAACAACTGAAGCTCGTTTCCCAAATCTGTTGAATTCAATCAAAACACAGATTGCTGTATCTGCGTTGCGTAAAGCTCAAGATAACTATAACAAAAAGTTCACAGAAGAAGTAGCTAAAGCAACAAAAGATATCGAAGTAGATATCGCTCAGTATATGTGTCAGAAAGCTGCACAACAGGGTGTAACAGATATTTCAACACCTGAAACTGACTTGGTTGAAAACTATGCGATTAGTTATGATGTTGGTACTGGTTTGAATCAGAAAGACTTGACATCTAATGGTGTTAGCTCAACAGAACTTGGTGGTGTTACATTTTCTAATACTGGATATTTGGGTAACGGAGACAATGAAACCAAGTTGAATGCGGGGCAGAAAGAAACAAGGGCAATATTTAGCCGTGAAACACGTATCTGCCGTATCTGTACAACAACTATTAAACAAGACTGTAAGACAGTTGGTAGTAAATCTTGGTTCCATAATAACAGAAATGTAGAATGTACTTCTGGAGATCCAATTGAAAATTGCCAAGATATAGCAATGTAAAAAAATCCCCCGTCTGGGGGATCTTTTTTGTTGTGTAACAAAAACTTGAAAAAAAATTTTTTTTGTACTATAATTTATGATGAAAGCCGATGACCCTCTAACAATGGCGAGGCGGAAGAAGAACGGTGGCAATATTTTGCGCTTAATAGAACTTCCCGGGATTGCCCGTTATAGCAAAAGACTCTTTTATGGTATGGCGAACCCAGCGAGAGTTGAAAAGGTACATCTGGCGACAGGTGTATGAAACAAGGTGGCACCACGTTGTCACGCATATTCTGATTTATTGCGGTATGTGTGTTTTAACGTCCTTGTGTTCTTATTAAAACATAAACAACGAACACAAAGGAGGTTAAAAATGTATAAGATAAGAACGCATATCGCCGAAATTCCAAAAAAAGTTGGCGAAACAATAAAACTCAAAGGACATGCACAAACAATTCGTGCACAGTCAAGTATTGCTTTTGTTGTGCTGCGTGAAATTACTGGCACTATACAATGCGTGATTGAACGAAGTTGTGCAGCGTTTGAAACTGTAAAACATATCACAACAGAATCTGTTATTTCTGTAACAGGAACTGTTGTTAAAACTACCAGTACTGAATCTGGTTTTGAAATCTTGGTGTCAGAGCTGGAAGTTCTGTCGTTGGCAGAAGCAACACCAATACCGGTTACTACAAAAGGTAGTGTCGAAGTTACACCAGAAAAAGCACAAGATTGGCGTTTTCTGTCTTTGCGAAGTCCGCGTAGCGCAACTATTATGCGTGCGTTTTCTGCAATGACCGCGGGATATCATGAGTATTTGGAAAAACATGGATTTATTGAAATTCAAACTCCAAAAATCATGGCAACACCATCTGAATCTAGGGCTGAACTGTTCAAACTAGATTACTTTGGTCAAACTGCATATCTGGCACAATCGCCACAGCTGTTTAAGCAGATGGCTATTGCCAGTGGTCTTGAACGCGTGTTTGAAGTTGCACCAGCTTTTCGTGCTGATCATTCTTTTACTACGCGTCATGCGACCGAGTTCACATCGTTCGACGGTGAAATGGCATATATCGAAAGCTTTGAAGAAGTTATGACAGAATTAGAGCAGACGATTAAATATATGCTAACTTCTATCAAGAAAACATGTGGTCGTGAGATTGAAAAATACTTTGGTATTTCAGAGTTTCAATTAAAGAAACCTATACCGCGTATAACAATGGCGCGTGCCAAAGAAATCTTGCAAGAAATGGGTTGTGCAAGTGCTGAGCCAGATCTTACAACTGCCGAAGAAAGGGCTTTGGGTGAATATGTTCAGGAACATTATGGGGCTGCTTTTGTTTATATAACAGAGTGGCCTTGGGAATGCCGACCGTTTTATCATAAAAAGGGCATAGGCGAACATGGACAAGCTATTTCTGTGTCTGCTGACTTGCTGTATCACGGGGTAGAAATTGTAACCTGTGCACAACGCGAAGAGTCTTATGAAAAACTGTGCGAACAGTTGCACGAAAAAGGGTTGCATCAAGAAGGCTTGCAATGGTATCTGGAATGTTTCCGCTATGGTATGCCGCCACATGGTGGTTGGGGTATGGGCGGTGCCAGATTTATTAAGCAGTTGTTGGGATTGTCCAGCCTGCGTGAGTCTACATTTCTATTCCGTGGACCAACTCGTTTAATGCCGTAAAAAAAATCCCCCGTTTGGGGGATTTTTTTATCTGTTTGTTAATTGCAGTTCTATGCGGCGGTTTTGTTGCAGGCTGGATGCATCATTACCTAATGATATTGGGTACATATCGCCAAAGCCTGTTGGAATCAAACGGCGCTTTGATACACCATTTTTTGCCAATTCGTTTGCAACCGCACTGGCACGCAACAGTGATAACTGGGTGTTGTTTTTATAACCGCGTGTGCCAGCAATAACTTGCTTTTTGTCAGTATGACCGTCAACACGAATAATCCAATCAACATCTGTTGGAATTTTTTCTTCCATGTCTTTGATGACATTTGCGATTACTCTCAATTGCTTTTTACCCGCTTCGGATAGCTTATAAGAGCCACTTGGGAATAAAATGTCGCTGTTAACAATGAATCTGTCGCCGTCTGTTGTGATGGTTGTGCGATCACCCATTGCTATTTTAATGGCTTTGTAAAACTGAGATTGATATTTTGAAACATCGTTCAGTTCTGCAACTTTATCGGCCAAAGCTTTGTTCAAGCGGTTGGACATTTCGATATATTCGATTTCTTGATTGCGCGATTTTTCTTCGGCAGCATCCAATGCGGACTGAAGTTTTTCTAGTTGAGCAGTCAACTGAGCCGATTGTTCCGCCATTTGTTCTTGTAACATTTTGCGTTGTTGTTCCAGCTCTATCGATTTTTCGCGACTAAGATTAGCTTGATTCAGCAGAACGTGCAATTCATCTGATTCTTGTTGTTTTTGTGCGATTGCAGATTCCATTGTGCTGATGACAGATTGCATTTCTTCGATTTTTGCTTCGTATGCGCCAATTATGTCTTCGGTGTTTGTGTCCATGTTTTCCAGTTCATCACGAGCCATTAACAACAAACGGTTTGCTTCGCGCTTGTATGTTTCCATTTCTTCGATTGTTTGTGCTTGTTCTGCGTTTATTTGCTTTAATTCAGCAACAGCGCGCGTGCCAGTTGTCTTGTTAAATACACTGGTGGTTGTCCACAAGAATACAAACATTATTAACAAAAAGATTAAAATGATAACCAGGTTGGAAAACAAATCTACAAAACCAGGCCATGCATTTGTTTGAGTGCGATAACGGATGTTCATCATGTTTTTTCTCTCTCTTTTTTTGTTTTATGCGTCTGACAAGGTTTGTTCCAAGTTTTGAACGCTTTTTGTTAATTCGTGTGTAGCCAAATTGATTTTTGGCAGTACTCGTGCAATGTCGGATACAGAATTTATGTTGGTCATAGAAGATAGATAATCTGACAATTCATGAAATATCATATTCTGAGCAATTTGTAACTGAAGACCCAAAAAGCCGATAATCAAACTGCCCGCCAAGCCTAATAAAGAACTAGTAAATGCAGTTGTCATTCCTGATAGCGGTCTGGATATGCCCGTTTGCATTGCTTGTAATACCGATTCGTCTGAAAAGTTTAGAGATGAAATCAGCTCCGCAAAGCCACCGACAGTTAATATCAAACCCCAGAATGTGCCAAGCAAGCCCAAGAATATTAATATATTAGTTGTATAGCGAACCGATTCACGAGAATCTTCGAAACGCATTAACACAATGTCTGATATGCTGTCCAATGTCGCCGCAGATATAGTGCGAGGATTTGAAGCAAGCATTTGGGCAACGGGGCGAAGCAAGTATGGGGGCAGGGTAACCGAGCGTTTGCCAGAGATGTAGCCATGTAACCACTTGTATTCAGGTAATAATTGGAACATTTGAATAAAGCACAAGCCAACCCCAAACAAGGTTGTGCCAATTATAACACCATTAAGCCAGATGTTCGCAGTCGCAATCTGCATAAATTCGGCACCAAAATACAAGACAGCCACAATAATCATTGCGGTGAATAATGCCATACGATTTAGGGCAAAATGGAAATACTTATTCATTATTGTTTGTTGTCCCTACCTGTTAATTCATCTTAGTAAATTTTTGCAAATCGTGTCAATAGGGATTTGTTTGGACTGTTAATGTTAAAAAATACTTGATTTTTGTTTAAAAATCGACATAATTAAGGTCGTTCCTGCTGATAACAATGGTGTTATTAGCTGTATAAACCAAAGGAAATAAAATGGCTTATTACGAAAGCGTCTTGGTTTTCCGCCAGGACTTGACTGAACCGCAGGTAAAAGAAAAAGCGGCTAAATTTACAGAAATCATCAAAGAACTGGGTGGCGATGTTAAATCTACAGAATTCTGGGGATTGAAAAACTTGGCTTACATCATTCGTAAAAACCGCAAGGCTCATTACGTTATGTTGAATATCGAATTGCCAGGTGCTCAGATTACAGAATTGGAACGTCGTTCTCGTATCGATGAAGACGTTATCCGTTTCTTGAATGTTCGTGTTGAAGAATTGTCAACAACACCTTCTATCATGATGAAAAAGAATACAGAGGAGGCAGAATAATGGCAGTTCGTGCAGCAATTTATCGTAAAAAATCTAACCCATTGAAGGGAAAGGTTATTGACTATAAAGATATCAAGACTTTGTCACATTATATCACAGAACGTGGTAAAATCGTACCAAGTCGTATCAGTGGTGTTTCTCAGAAAGATCAACGCGCATTGGCAAAAGCTATTAAACGCGCTCGTCATTTGGGATTGATGCCATTTGTTCGCAATAATTTGGGTTAATTCCTAACTTATAAAAACAATAAGGACAGATTATGAAAGTTATTTTAACAGAAAAAATCACAAAATTGGGTAACATCGGTGATACAGTAGAAGTTAAAACTGGTTTTGCTCGTAACTATCTGTTGCCAAATGGCAAAGCAATGCGTTTCACACGTGAAAATGTTGCTTTGTTTGAAGCAAAGAAAGCTGAATTGACAGCACGTCAAGAAGCTGCAAAGAAATCTGCAGAAGCAAATGTTGATGCAGTTAAAAATGCAAAGTTGTATATGATACGTCAAGCTGGTGATACTGGTCAATTGTATGGCTCTGTATCAACACGTGATGTTGCTCGTATGTTGAAAGAAGTTGCAAATGTTGCAGTTGAATCAGCACAAGTTTTGTTGGGTGCTCCTATTAAATCTGTTGGCGCATTCGATACAAAAATTGCTTTGCATCCAGATGTTATCGTTCCTGTAAAAATCTATGTAGCTCAGACTCAAGACGAAATCGAAGCATTAGTTGCCGGTAAAGTTTTGACTTTCGGTTCTAAGAAAGTAGAAGAAGCTGCAGAAGAAGTAGCAGAAGAAGCACCTGTTGCTGAAGAAGCAGTTGCAACTGAAGAAACTGTTGCTGCAGATGCAGAATAATAATTTCTGTTAAGCATAAATATTAAACCGCCTAATCAGGCGGTTTTTTATTTTTCAAATACTGAAAATAATTCCCAGTGCGTGCTGCCTGCAAATTGGTCAACAGGTATCAAGGTTGTTAGCTTGTAGCCGTTAGAGGTTAATATCTGTGAATCAGACTGCCAAGTTTGTGGATTGCACGATATATATATGACTTTTTTTATGTCGCTGTGTGTCAGCTCTATACATTGTTTTTTTGCGCCAGCGCGTGGAGGGTCCATAACAACACAATCGTATTGTTTTAATATGCCAACTGTCAGTGGATGCTTGAATAAATCGCGCTTGGTGCCTGTTCCAACAATGTCAAATCCGTCTGCGCCAAGGGCAAATGTAAAGTTGCCAAGTCCACAGAACAAATCTGCAATTTTTTTATGACCAGCTGCGTGTTGTTGTACCAATGTGCGCAATTTATCTGCACCAGATATGCTTGGTTGTAAAAACGCGTTTGATGGATATTCTATCGCTTGGTCATCGAAATGTACGATTGGTTGCTGAGTGTACTTTATAACTTGGTTGTTCCAGGTTATGCGTATTGCTGGCAGTTTTAATGCGGCTGTTCTAAATTCTGGTGTAAAATACGGAACAGCTGATGTTATAGCAATGTCGATACCGTTATCGCATTGAGTTATTAAACAAGAACCAGAACCACACCATGGTAGTTTGTGCATTAATGGTAATATCTGATTTATTTCATCAGTTAAATTTGGACATTTATCGATGTTTACAATGTTCTTGGTGCGCGTTTCAAAAAAACCAAATTGATTTGGTGCAAAGCAAAAGTCCGCACGACGGCGTGTGCCCGAGTCTATCCAAATTGGGCTGTGTGTTGGAGTTATTTTACCAAGTGATTTTAATTTTTCTGATTTGTATTCTGGTGAAGTAAAATCGTATTTACAGCCACCGCATTTACCAAAAAAAGGACATTTACTCATATGTGTTCCGTATATTAGAAATGTAGGCGGGCACCAACGCGAAACTGATGCGCTGTTGGATCCAAATCTGGTATGACATTAGAATCGCCGTTAAACATATAGAGATATTTATAACCAAAATCCAAGGCGAAAATTGTGTTAAATTCAACACTAATTCCGGCCATAGCAGATGCAATAGGAGAAATCTTGTCGTTCATTGTTGCGCCGTTTTCACCTTTGTTCCATGCGGCACCAGCACCAAAACCAACATAAGGGACTAGCATCTGAGATTTAAATAAACGATAAAAATGGTCAATGCGTGCATCCCATATAAAGTTCAGCATAGCAATATGAGATTCAAACGATAAAGTATCCCATTTTGCTGTGGTGTTTATATAGTTTGCTTCCAATCTAAATGTGTCATATAAACGCAAGCCCGCGACAATATCAAATGAAGATGAGTTTTTGCCATCTAGTACAATGTTGGTGTCGGTTGTATAGTCTTGCCACATTGTGTGGTTGTAAGAACCGCCAATATAAAAAGGACGCGCTGCTGCCAGTACGCGATTGCCACTGGTGGTTGCTTCTGATACAGGAGCTTTGATTTTTTCAACACGATAAATAATCTCTGCATTTGCCATGATTGGCATTAAACACAGTGCAGCAAAGAATAATTGTTTTTTCATTTGTTTCCCTTTTAGAAATTAGCGCGTAATGTTGTCATGATGTTACTGATATTGTCGATACCACCATCTGATGCACCCCAACCAAAACCGTTGCCAATCATCATTTGATATTGATATGCAATATCGATACCAATTAAATCACCAAACATTATATTAAATCCAAGTGTTGCGCGTGGTGCTGCAACAACCATGCCGTTTGAACCCGAAGCACCTTGGAATTCATATGTGCCAATAGCTGCACCCAGACCTAAGAAAGGAACAAATGATCTGCGATGAGTAATGTCGCCCGATACGATGTATCTGCGAGCCAAATCAAAGTATAATGTGCCACCAATTGTGTTGTATGTGGCAGCCTTGTCAGCCAAGTCTTGGAATTTTAAAGTAGTTGTTTGAAAATCTATTTCTGTGCGAATATAAGAAGACAAGTCCCAGCCCAAGCCCAGTTGTGCAGTGTAGCTGTTTTTTGTTTTATGTTCTGTGCCAAAATAGTTGGCTGCATCTGTTGCAAAACCTAGGTTCATGCCACCGCCAATGCGAACATACATGGAAGTTGGAATAAATAGTTTTGTTCCTTCGTTTGAAGCTGTGCCTTGGTATTCGTATACGGCAAACCCAAGTTCACCTGGTGCTTCTTCTGGTATTTCTTCAACAAGAGTTGGAGCAACTTGTACTTCTAAACCAGAAGCGATTTCACCCTTGAATTTTTTATTTGAATACCCAGATGCATCAGCACTTGCAATTCCAAACAAAGATATAAAAACAGTTAGATAAGATATTTTTTTCATTTTTTTCGGCTTTTATTATTTTATTTCTTTGTATATTTTATCATAAATTGTAACTTGATTCCAGTTTGTTTTATTCGTACCATATAAGTATGAGAAAGAAAAATACAAATAAAAAAATCGCTTTGGTTGCGGGTGCTTATGACTTGCCTTTTTTGACACGCGATGCGTTGAAAAGAGCAGGTTGGGATGTTTTTGTTATTGGGTTGAAAAACTTTTATGACGAAAAACTAAACCCTGATTTAGTTATTAGACTTGGTGGCGGTGGCCGTGCAGTTCGTGCAGCCAAGCGTTTGGGTATTTCAAAAGTAACTTTTGTTGGGTCTTTGGGGCATCCTGATTTGTCTGATTTGCGACCTGATTTGTGGACTTTGCGTGCATTGATTACATTTTTAAAATATCAACGGGGGTATGATTCAATGGCTATTGCTATAAATAAAATTATGGAAAAACAAGGGTTGGAAGTTGTGGCAGCACAAGATTTAGCTCCTGAATTGGCTTTTGATACAGCTGGTGTTAAAACACGTGCAAAACCAAGTGCAGCTGATAAGAAAAATATAGAACGTGCGATTCAAGTTTCTCATACTATTGGACGTGAAGATATTGGTGCGTCCGTTGTGGTAGATAAGCAAGTTATCGCAGTTGAGGCTGCCGAAGGTACTGCAAAAATGCTGGACCGTGTAGTTGCAATGCGCGATAAAAAAAGAAAATCAAGTGGTGTGTTTGCAAAAATGACTAAACCAGGTCAAGATTTGAGAATTGATATTCCTGCAATTGGTGTTGATACTGTTAATGCTGTGGCTGCTGCACGCTTAAAGGGAATTGTGGTAAATACAAAGACTTGTTTTGTTGTAAATAAAGAAGCGGTTATAAAACAAGCGAACACGCTGGGAATATTTATTTTGGCTTTGGATGAATAATAAAAGGAAATATATATGTTGAAAAAAACAGATGTAGTGTTGTTTGACTTTGATGGAACCTTGTCCGCGTATGATGCTAATTATGAGTTTGGAAAATATTGTTTTCGTCATTCGTTTCGTCCTTGGCTGTTTTTGCCTTTGGTTTTGGTTGGCGCAATAGCTAGTCTTTTTAATCCAGATGGTATTTGGTGGCGTCAAACAATGCGCAGATTCCTTAATGAAAAAATGGTAAAAAAGCATGCTGCTAAATTTATCAAACAGCATAAACGCAATCGCTTTGGCTGGTCAAAAGAACGTGTGCAAAGTGAACGTGATGCAGGCCGAAAGGTTGTTTTGTTGTCTGCTTCCCCGAATTATTTGTTGCGTCCGTTGGTTCGTGATATGAACTTTGATGCAGTTTTTTGTTCGGAAATGGACCCAAAAAAACCTTGGAAATATAATGTGCTTTGCTGGAAACAGAAAAAAGTATATATCATGGACGAATGGGCAAAAGAAAATAAAATTATTCCAAATGTCGTTCGCGCTTATTCAGATAGTAAATCTGACTTGCCAATGATGGAAATCGCAGAAGAGCAGGTTTGGATTGACCCAAAAACTGGTATGCGAAAATAAACCTAGTGAATTTATTGGTAAAAAGATTTAAAGTGTATCTATGGCTATTGTAGATACACTTTTTGATGTAATTAGTGCGACAATCGGTGCGGTTGGCGGTGCGATTTTTGCTTTTTTTCTAAATCGCAAACGGGCAAGACAATTTGCGCGTCAATCTGTGGCAAGCAGGCAAGAGCTGTTAGTTCTGCGTCAAGAAAACGAGCGCTTGTTACAGCAGATAAAAGCCAAAGAAGATATTATCTTAAAAATGCAGATGCAGTTGCTGGGTGACGCAGGGAATAAAAAAGCAAAAAAATCAAAGAAATAAATTGGTTGATATTGTGCTTTTTGTTGGTACAGTTATTCCTGGTTCAACAAAAAGGATTTTCACATGGTTTTAGGATTAAGGGCAAGAATAAACGCTGTAAAAAAAGACAGATGTAAAAATTTGATTGCTGTTTTAGAAGAACCAAGTGACCCAAAAAATATTGGTACTGTTATCAGAAATATCAATGCGCTGGGTGTTGAAAAATTATATATCGTCGATACAAATAATAGTATTCCAGATAATTGGGATGATATGCGTAACAGAAAAACGTTGCTGAAATCGTCTGTGGGGGCGGTTAAGTGGACGTTTGTTAAAAAGTTTGAATCAACCCAGGAATGTATAGATCACTTAGAAAAAAATAAGTATATGTCGGTTGTTACATCACCATATGTCAAAGGTAAAACAAATGTTGTTTTACAGTATGGCGATTTTACACAAAAACGTTTGGCTGTGTGGTTTGGGAACGAGGCACGTGGAATCAGCCCACTGGCCGTTGAACGCAGCAGTGCCTGCGTCAGTATTGAAATGTATGGTGTGGTTGAAAGTTTTAACTTGGCAACATCAACGGGTATTGTTTTGTATGAAATAACAAAACAAAGACGAGAGTATCAAAAGACACATAAACGCGGTCGTAAAAAAGACCCAGATGTTGTTAAATAAAAAAAACGCCCAAGCGGGCGTTTTTTTTTATTCGTGTACAAAATTATTTTGCTTTGTTTTAATGCAATGGCCAGTTTTTCAATAAAATTGTGTTCTGTGAAATAATCCATCAATTTATAAGATGGTAATTCAAATGGCTGGTTTTTATATCGTTCAAATGCCTTTTTATTTGATATGCTGGGTGGAGAATAATAGTGTTTTTTTGCAATATTTATTTGTTGTGCGGTTAATGGCGATTTTTGTGGTTGCTTTATATAAACATAGTGTGAAAATTCGTGTGAAAATATTAATATAAAATTTGTGAAATCAGTGGCTTCGTGTGGTGCAATACAGATAGTGTTTTTCCAGTCGTATCCGCCGCTTTTTTGTCCAGATTCTATGTCTTTGATTTCAAATTTTAATTTTGTATGATTTTTTTCGCCATATCTTTGTGCCAGTTTTTGAAACAGTCGTGTACCAAAATCAGCACGTTGTTTATTGTCCATATTGGCAAAATTTATTGTATTATTAGACAGTGTTATGTCGTTAACAATAGTTGTCATAATATTTTGATACATTTGATTGGCGTATTTTTCAAACGCGATTTCGTCAAATGGTATCAATGCCCATATATCATCTGTTAATTGTTCTAATTTAGTACTGTTTTCAAGTAGTTCATTTTGAACAGGGGACAAATCATCAGCGTATTGTTCCAATAATTCCTTTAATTCCTTATTTTTATCTGATATTTTTTGCCTTTTGGTCAAGATTGCCTGATAACGACGTTCTACGTCTATATTAAACTTTAAAGTTTTTATTATATCTGTTTTCATAATTGTCCTTTGATATAATATTGTATCATAAATATGAAAAAAAAAACCACCAAATGGTGGTTTTTAATTCTGGTGGCCCTGGTCGGACTCGAACCGACACTCCTTGCAGAACTTGATTTTGAGTCAAGCGCGTCTACCAATTCCGCCACGGGGCCGTAGCGAGAAAGCCTTTTTATTAAGCAGCTTTCTTTGCTTCAACTTTTTTTACCAAACGTGCACTGCGGTTTGCCTTGTGAACAGGTTTTTTTGCAGGTGCAGCTGGTTTGCCAGCTTTCTTTTCAATGGCTTTTTTAATTGCTGCCATTTCTGCTGTCAAACGTGATACTGGTTTTGCCATTACATATGCATCCAAACCGCCGTGTTTTGTCAATGTACGCAGACCAGCAGTTGAAATACGTAATGAAAAATCGCGCCCCAAAATATCACTGTGGAACTTTAATGTTTGTAGATTTGGCAAGAATGTACGTTTTGTACGACGATGAGAGTGAGATACATTCATCCCAACTTCTGTTTTCTTACCTGTAACTTTACATACGCGTGGCATAATACTTATCCTTAAATTATTATATAGCGGAGCTAAATTTATAATAAAAATCTAGAAAAGTCAAGTATTGTTTTCATATTTTTTTATTTGTTTGTTTTATGGCCGCTGTTTAATAGGTCTGTTATAACCTTGGCAGGGGTGAATGTTGTGTTTGGAACTTCGACAAATATTGTGTTCCATTTTGACATTGCACCGTTCCAAAGACCAGGTCTTTCCATCGCGCGTAAGTCGCGTCCGTTCTTGGACTTGGTGGAAATAAAGCCGGTGTTTTCATCAATAAATTCAGACAAATTGAATTTTTTGCCTGTGTAATCGTACGGCATGCAGACCAAGTCAACAGGGTTGAAATATTGGCCTTGGTGCAATATTGATAAAGATTCTGGAGCAATTTGCCCAGGTTCTATTATTTGTAAAGTTTCTGTGCCGTCTTGGTTTTTTGTCCAAAATGGGCCGCCACCAGGTGCACCAGAGTTACGAACCATGCCACATATGCGCAATGGGCGATTTAAGATATTGCGAATATCTGCAATGTCAAAGTTTCTTATACCAAGATTATTAGATATATATTGTTGTATTTCTGCTGTGTCGGCGGTGCCAGTATCGATATCCTTTATATATTTAAATATTTGTTGTTGTGTGTGGATTGCGATACCTGCCAATATCTTTTTATATAATATAGTGTCAGAACGGGTATCTGTTGGGCTGACATTATCGATGTTTTTTATAAAGATGATGTTAGCGTCTAAATCGTTCAGGTTTTCAATCAGTGCGCCATGACCAGCAGGGCGGAACAGTAATGTGTTGTCTTCATTGCGGAAGGGGGTATTGTCCATATTTACAGCAATTGTGTCTGTTTCTGACTTTTGAGTAGATAGGCTGATGTTATATTTTACACCCATTGCCGATTCGTATTCTGGAATAATTTTGTTCAATAATTCTGTAAAACCAGCTTGGTGTTCAGGAGATACTGTAAAGTGTATGTCTGCAACACCGTTTGAAGATGCGTATTGTGCGCCCTCGGATAAATGTTCTGCGACTGCGGTAATGCCTGATTTGCCGTCGTTATGGAACTTTAATAGACCTTTTGGCAGGTTGCCGTAATTTAGACCTGATTTATCAATGATACATTTAATAATGTCTTTTGGTTGAGCGTCTGCTGGCAATACCTGTGTTAAATCATCATAAAAGGCAAATTCTGCTAAGTTGTCTAAAACTGTTTGTGTTGTTTTGTTCATTTCGCCTGTGGCTAGGTATTCGAATAAGTCCTTGAACATACGGGTAGCTGCGCCAGATGCAGGTACGAACTTAGTGATTTTATAATCATGTTTTGCTTTGTCGTAAAACTGAGCGAATTCGGTGCTTGGACTTGTCATAATGCCGTTTTCAGCAACGGCAGCCGAGGCAATGTTTATAAAAGGAAAGCCCTGTTGAAAGTTTTTAAGCTGTTGATTTATTTGATTGATAGTTAGTTTGTGTGCGTTTAGTTGCTGTAAATCTTGGTCTGTAAATTGTGTCATTTTTCCAATCCTTTTGCATCAGGTTAGTATAAAAATAATCCTTGTGCAAGGGTGGTATTTGTTCCTGTGTCTTGAAAGGGAGTTTTATGGCACTATATGTAGTACAGAAATAATTTTATTAAGGAGCAGACTTATGAATCCAGATGATTTGCAAGAAACACCTCAGCAGGCGGTTGCAAAATATACAACTGATTTTACAAAGCTGGCTGCTGATGGAAAATTAGACCCGGTTATCGGTCGTGATGAAGAAATTAGACGCACTATCCAAGTGCTTAGTCGTCGTACAAAAAATAACCCTGTATTGATTGGTAATCCTGGTGTTGGTAAAACAGCGATAGTTGAAGGATTGGCTAATCGTATTATTTCGGGCGATGTACCTGAAAACTTGCTGAAAAAGCAACTATTGTCGTTGGATATGGGTGCTTTGATGGCAGGTGCGTCTTTTCGTGGACAGTTTGAAGGTCGTTTAAAGGCTATATTAAAAGCTGTGAAAGATGCAGACGGTAAAATAATTTTGTTTATCTATGAATTGCATACTTTAGTAGGCGCAGGTAAGGGCGAAGGTAGTATGGATGCGGCTAATTTGTTAAAGCCAATGTTGGCACGTGGAGAACTGCATTGCTTAGGTGCGACTACTTTGGATGAATATCGTCAGTATATTGAAAAAGATCCTGCGTTGGCTCGTCGTTTTCAGCCTGTGTATGTAGAAGAACCAACAGTTGATGACACTATATCTATCTTGCGCGGGCTAAAAGACAAGTATGAAGGGCATCATGGTGTTCGTATTGCAGATGCTGCGCTGGTTTCTGCAGTTAAATTATCGAATCGTTACATCACAGATAGGTTCTTGCCAGACAAGGCTATCGACTTGATTGACGAAGCAGCAGCACGTGTGCGTATTGAAATTGCTTCAAAACCAGACAAACTGGACGAAGTTGATAGACATTTAATGCAGTTGAAAATAGAACAACAAGCATTGAAAAAAGAAAAAGATGAAGAGTCTAAGAAGCGTTTGGTTGATTTGGAAAGCCTTATCAAATCAGTAGAAGCAGAATCTAAAGAATTAACCGCTGCTTGGCAGGCGGAACAACAAAAAATGCGCGGATTGTCAGATGCGATGGCTGCGCTGGATGTCGCAAAAGCTGAAGTAGCAACAGCAATGCGTAATGGCGACTATGAAAAAGCTTCTGCTTTGCAATATGGAAAGATTCCAGAATTGGAAGAAAAAATAGCTAAAATGAACGCAGATGCAAAAGAGTATAAAACGGTTCTTCCGGAACATATTGCCGCTGTGGTTAGTAAGTGGACTGGCGTTCCTGCGGATAGATTAAATGCCGAAGAACAATCGAAATTGTTGAATATCGAAGATTCTTTGCGCAATCGCGTTGTCGGTCAAGATCATGCACTGGGTGTAATTGCTCGTGCGATTCGTCGTAGTCGTGCTGGATTGTCTGACCCGCGCAGACCAATGGGAAGTTTTATGTTCTTGGGGCCGACTGGTGTTGGTAAAACCGAAGTAGCAAAAGCCTTGGCAGAATATTTGTTTAATGATGATGCTGCCATGACAAGAATTGATATGAGTGAGTATATGGAACCGCACTCGGTATCTCGTTTAATCGGCAGTCCTCCGGGGTATGTTGGTTATGAACAGGGTGGTGTGTTGACAGAAAGTGTGCGTCGCAGACCTTATCAAGTTTTGTTGTTCGATGAAATCGAAAAGGCAAATCCTGATGTGTTTAATGTGTTCTTGCAAATCTTGGACGATGGTCGTTTGACAGACGGGCAGGGGCATGTTGTGAACTTTACAAATACTATTATCATAATGACAAGTAACTTGCCTGATATGGAAGCTGTTAAAAAGCAATTCCGTCCGGAATTTATAAACCGTATAGATGAAATAGTCTTCTTTAATCCGCTGGGCAAAGATGTTATGGCTGGCATTGTAAAGATTCAGTTGCGCGGTCTGGAAAAACGTTTGGCAGAACGCAGAATTGATATGAATGTTACAGACAAGGCCATCAAATGGCTGGGCGATAATGGGTATGATGCTGTGTTTGGCGCTCGTCCGTTAAAGCGTTTGATAACATCTGCGGTCGAAGATAAAATTGCAGACCTGATTTTGTCTGGTGCCGTTGGTGAAGGCAGTACGGTGTATATAGATGTCAAAGGCAAAGACTTGACCGTCGGTTAAAAAATCCCCAATTTGGGGTTTTTTTTATTTCTTTTTTGTATATTTTTTTTGTGAAAGTATTAATTTTATAATCGCAAGCCAGTCGTTGTGTTGGTCGATAAACGAGTGTTTGGATTTTTTGAAGGTTATAAACTTCCACAAATGGCCATTTTTGCCAGATTTTAGTATGTTGTATTTTTTGCGTAGTTCTTCTGGAGGTGATTTTTTATCGCGTCCGCCTGCTACCAATGTAATAGGGATATTGTATTTATCCATTAATTCTGGTCGAAACTCTACGTGTTCTATATCGTCAAATATTTGTGGCAATATGGATATATAGTTGATTTTGCCTTCTGGTCTTGGTTCGTGTGGACTGGGCATTCCAACGACAGTGTTATTAAATTCCGCTTCGGGTGTTTCGGGTTTGAAATAGCGCTGTCTGTAAACGTTTTTTATATATATAGTAAAGTTTGCACAGGTATATGGAGCAAACATTACAGAAGCTGTAAAACGTAATTTTTTTCTCTCTTTGATGCGTTTGTTGTAGATTTCAAAAATTCCAGTTGCGCCAGCAGAGTGGGCGATTAAGCAAGAGTAGTTGTATTTGTTTGTTTTGCATTCTGATTCGATTTTATCCAGTCCTGTGTCTATCAAGTCTATAAATTCAGCAAAAGTATGTTTTTGAGCCAGTTCTTGCGATAGTTCTGGTAAAAAGTCGCCTAAGAAGGTATCAAGGCAATATACATCGTATTTTACTTTTAGAGCCCAATATTCTATCGTACGCATCAATGGCTCCGAGCGGGTGTTGCTGCCAAGCCCCGGTACCAAAATAATACAGTTGTTTGCTGGTGTGTTGTTAACTGAGTAGTACGAAATTTGCCCGATTGTTTTGTTTTCTGTCTTGGAACTATATTTAAGTTCCCAACGAAAAGCCGCATTTTTTAGTGCGGGTAACTCGGTTTTGTATTTGCTCATATCTAATTTATATAACATAGTTACAGTTTTGCACGGAAATATAGATTGTCAATAAAATCTTTTTTGTGGTATTTTTCTGTTGACATTTGTTTTTAAAATGTATAAAATCAGTTCGCTTTTAGTAATAAAAGTGCAAAGTTTTGGGGTTGTAGCTCAGTTGGTAGAGCACCTGCTTTGCAAGCAGGGGGTCGTCAGTTCGAGCCTGATCAGCTCCACCAAAACACGAAAGGGGATGCAAATCCCCTTTTTAACAAGATAAATACAAGTTCGCCAAAAGGGGGTGAATATATATGGTAAAAGTTTTGGTTCGCGATAATAACGTAGAACAGGCATTGCGTGTTGCAAAACGCAAATCTCAGAAAGAAGGTCTGTACCGCGAAATGAAAGAACGTCAGCGTTTTGAAAAACCAACAACAAAACGTAAACGTTTGAAAGAAGAAGCCGTTCGTAACGAAAAGAAACGTCAATCTAAACAACGTATGGTCTTTGGATTCTAAGTTTCAAAAAATCCCCGTTTCGGGGATTTTTATTTTGTTATTATTTTATCTTATATATATAATGTGTGTATGAAAATTGAATCTAGTGGAATCTTAGTTTCTATAAAACCGTTTAACGAGCGTGATGCAGTTGGACGTGTCTTTACTCGTGATAATGGTGTTTTGGTAGGTATGTTGCGTGGCGCTGTGGTCGCGAAAAAAAATATCCCGCTGATTGGTCAGGTTGGGCTGGTGTCGTGGAATGCTCGCTTGGATTCTCAACTTGGGGTGTTCCATTGGGATTCAGAAAAAAATATCGGTGCGCAGATAATGCAAAATCCAAAAGCACTGATGTTTATGAATGCGGCTTTTGATTTAATAAGTACTTTGTTGCCAGAACGCGAATCGTATGAAAGTTTGTATGAAAGTACTTTGATATTTTTAGAGCAGTTAGCTTTGGGTAACGTGGGTGCTTATTTAGATTGGGAAATAAGCTTGTTACGAGAACTGGGGTATGCTTTGGACTTGTCAAAGTGTTCTGGTTGTGGTGGCTGTGAAAATTTAGAATATTTATCGCCACGTACAGGACGGGCTGTTTGTGCGACTTGCGCGGAACCTTATATTGCAAAACTGTATAAGTTACCGGTCGATTTGAATACTACATTACGCTTTTTAGAAGGCGTTTGTTTGCAACAGGGAACGCAGCTTCCTTTGATGAGAAAAATATTAAAATAGTCGTATATTTATTCCTTGCCATTTTCTGAAAATTTGCTATGGTAGTCGTGTTCAACATAAAAGGAGAAAACATGACTTGGACAATCTTGGTACTGATATTGGGTGTCGCATTGTATGTATTTTCTGGCATGCTGGTAAAACAGAATGCAAAAAAAACATCTGCGATTACTGTATATCTGAAAAAAGCAATCAATGTTGTTGCTGTATTGTTGATTGCAGGCTCTGTATGCCGTTTGTATGTTCCTTACTACTTGGTTGATGTAAATCCTGGCATCATTCAAGAAATGGTACAAGGAATGCAAGCTAAACAGCAGGAAGAAAAAAATAAAACTGTTCGTAAGTATGTTCGCGAACATGCAGACGAAATGATTGCAGACGCACCAGTTTTGGGTAACGAATCTGCAGAAAATACAATCTATGTATGGACTGCTGCATCTTGCGGTTACTGCCGTCGTGTACACGGTGAATTGGAACGTGTTTTGGCAGATCGTAACGACGTTCGCGTAGTTATCAAAAACTTCTCTATCCATGGCGTAATGTCTGATGCACCTGCACGCGCAATGATTGCTGCTAAATTGCAGGGTAATGACAAAGCTGCAAAATTGGTTGATTTGATTATGACACGTGAATATCGTCCACAAGACAAATCAAATGACCAAGCTAAATTGGCTGCTGCAATCGAAAAGAATATCATGAAATTTGCAGAAGAAGCAGGTTTGGATACAAAACAGTTGAAACAAGATATGAATGGCGAAGTTGTTAGCCGTGAATTGGCAAACGTTCGTGATTTGGCAGAAGTGTTTGAAATTTCAGGTACTCCATTCTTGATTATCAATGAACAGGCTTTCCCAGGTGCAATTCCTGCAAGCCAAATCAACGCAGCATTGGATAAATAATATTTATCTGTTTAGTTGAAAAAAATCCCCCGTTTGGGGGATTTTTATTTTTTTGTTTTACTAATGAAAATAGTCTTGTTTTTTTGTGGCTTTTACTTATATATATGATAAATTTGCGAACTGACTAAAAATATGGTATAATTTCGTATGAAAATAAGAGGTTTTGTATTATGGCATTGATTCCGATGGTTATTGAAGAATCTCCTCGTGGGGAACGTTCTTTTGATATTTACTCACGTTTGTTGCGTGATAGAATTATTATGGTTAATGGACAAATAGAACCAACAATGGCAAATAGTATCGTTGCTCAGTTGTTGTTCTTGGAATCTGAAAACCCAAACGCTACGATTTCTATGTATATTAATAGTCCAGGTGGTGATGTGTCCGCAGGGTGGGCTATTATGGATACTATGCAGTATATCAAGGCTCCTGTATCTACTATTGGTATGGGGTTGGTTGCTTCTATGGGGTCTGTTTTATTGGCTGCAGGTGAAAAAGGAAAACGTTTCGTTTTGCCAAATACTCAAATTATGATTCATCAACCTTTGGCAGGTGCGCAAGGTCAAATTACAGATATGGAAATCCAAATGAACCAATTTATGAAAAATAAAAAGGTTTTAATCAAACAAATGGCCGAATTTACAGGTCGTAAAGAAAAAGAATTGTTTGAAGCAATGGAACGCGATAATTGGATGGATCCTGCAGAAGCTAAAGCTTTTGGCTTGGTTGACGAAGTGCTGGAACGTAAATAATATTTTGTAAATCGGGGACGTGTGAAATGAGTGAGAATAAAACACCGAATACAGAAAATACTCAGTTTTGCAGTTTTTGTGGCAAGGCTGTATATGAAGTGAAAAAGTTGGTCAGTGGACGCAATGTTTGTATTTGCGATGAATGTATCAATCTGTGTAACGATATTATGGCAGATGATAATCGTCGTGAAATTAGTAAAGATGCAGCTAAATTGCCAACTCCATCACAGATTTATGCGTTCTTAAATGAATATATTATTGGTCAGGATACGGCAAAACGTACTCTGTCAGTGGCGGTGTATAATCATTTTAAGCGTCATAATGTAACGGTTACTTCAAATGTTGAAATTCAAAAGTCTAATGTGTTGTTGATTGGTTCTACTGGTACTGGTAAAACATTGTTTGCACAGACTTTGGCTCGTATTTTGGATGTGCCTTTTGCAATTGCCGATGCTACAACATTGACCGAAGCTGGTTATGTTGGCGATGATGTGGAAAGCGTTTTGACTCGTTTGTTGCAGAATGCGAACTTTGATGTTGAACGCGCAAGTCGTGGAATTATCTATATTGACGAAATTGATAAGATTTCACGCAAGTCAGAAAATCCTTCTTTGACACGCGATGTTTCTGGTGAAGGTGTGCAACAGGCTTTGCTGAAGTTAATCGAAGGAACTGTTGCAAATGTGCCAGCAGGCGGTGCAGGACGCAAGCATCCTGGTGAGGCCACTGTGCAGTTGGATACAAGCAAGATATTGTTTATTTGTGGTGGTGCGTTCGATGGCTTGAACAAGATTATTGGTAATCGTACTTGTGAACGTCGTGGTATTGGTTTTGGTGCGCATGTTGAGTCAAAAGAAGAACGCGAAGCTAAAGATTTCTTGAAAGATGTCGAACCAGAAGATTTGGTGAAATTTGGTATTATTCCAGAACTGATTGGTCGTTTGCCTGTGATTACAACTTTGCAGGAATTGGATGAAGATGCTTTGGTAAAAATCTTAACAGAACCTAAGAACGCAGTAGTAAAGCAGTTTACTGCTATGCTGGCAATGGATGATGTTAAATTAACAATAACTGAAGACGGATTGCGTGCAATTGCAAAAATGGCAGTGGCTCGTAAAACCGGTGCTCGTGGGTTGCGCAGTATTTTGGAACGTGTGTTAATGCAACCTATGTTCGAAGCTCCTGATAAAGAAGATTTGGCGGAAATTGTAATTGATGCAGATGTGGTAAATGGAAAAAAAGCACCTGTGGAAGTTATGAAAGATGCTAAAAAAGCTGCTTAAATAAAAAATCCCGTTCGCGGGATTTTTTTATCTGATTTTTGAATTGTATTTCGCAATCGCTTTTTCAATACGTAATTTTGCACAAGGGCTTGTGCTGTATATTTCTGTCTTGTCAGAACAAATGCCAAATGCGGTGATTTGTGATTTGTTATCGCGATAAATAAATATAGGGGAGCGACTCTTGTTAAGTGCGTTTTTATTAAAGTTTTCTGTTGGTTGACCAGATAGTTCCGTCATTTTTCTTATTATTGCTGCTGAGCAACGAAATACAGGGGCTACTTGGCAATGTCCGCAGTTTTTTACAGACTTGTTGTAGCGGTTAGTTTCGCGATAAGATATGTAGCCGTATTTTTTATAAAAAGCTTCTGCTTTTGTCATAGATACAAGTTCTACATTGTTTCTATCGACAGATATTGCGGATTCGGCAGAGCTGAGTAATTGTGCGCCGATATGCAGTCCTTGGTATTGTGGTAAGACGTATAGATGCTGTATCGTTGCAAGGTGTGTGTCAAATGTACCACTGATAAAGCCAATCATATTGTCGTTGTCGTATGCGCCAAAAGCAAAGTTTTTTGATGGTTTTTCCCAGCTGCTTTGGAACAATAACATGGCGATGTTTTGTTCTTGTGGACATGTTTCAATGTTGTAGATTTTACGTCTTGTTTCTGTTCGAATGCGCAAAAAATCTTCCCAAATCTTTGGGGCAGCTTGATTGAAAATAGGAACAATAGTTATTTCTTTCTTCATACTATATATATAGTACAAAAATATAAATAGTCAATATTAATTAAAGTTTAATTTAAAGTTTGGGAATTTGTTGTGTGTTGCGTCTTTGACAGTAATTTGTTTTTTTCCCTCTGTCCATTTGTTTGATAGTATAGCAGGAACGGTTTTATCATTTTCTGCTATATAGTGTGTTTGTGGTACGCTAGGTAGTTCTTTTAAATCTTGGGATTTTAATAGTGGTTTGTCGTCAAAATGTGCGGTCCAATCTGCATGATTCAGGACACCTGCAATTGTAATCCAATGTTGAATTTTTAGGTCTGAGTTTTGCTGAATTATTAAGCCGGATATCAAAGCACCACCAGAATATCCGATTAGTGTGATAGGGCGGTCGTTTGATATCTGTTTGATTGTATATGTCATATTGTCGATAATTTTCTGTGAAAATCTGCCGTCTGTCCAATCTGATTGGGTGCATTTGTGCGACATATTATATTGGCAAGGGCGGGCAATATATATAACATTTTGTGCTGTGTCCGATGCAGCAAGGTCTCTTATAAATGTATTGCGAGGTGTCGGGTTGTGACTTGGCTGGCCAGATGCTGTAAAGGCATAACCGTCGCCTTCGATGTAAATGTGTACTGGTGATTGGTCAGATGTATTTTTTTGATAAGTTCTGATTAAATAGTCTTTGGCTTGTATGTCGTGTTGCGCAAAGTCAGAAGGTGGCATCCAATTGCCACTGCATCCGCATAATATGAAAAATAATGTTCCGTACCTTGCTTTCATTGTTGTTATATAGCTTAGAGCTATCAGATAAAAAAATCAAAATAATATTTTTTTGATAATATTCTTGACAAATAATAATTTTAGGCTATATTATATGTACGATTAAATTTAAAATTAAGGGGGCATAATATGCCAAGTAAAAAGAAAGTGATGGCGGCAGCACGCCGTGTAAGAAATACTCGCAAGGCAACAGCGAATAAAAAAACAGGTTTTTGCTGGAAACGCGTTTGGAACGTTTTGTGTTGGCCTTGCAAACAAATCGCAAAAATTTTGCGTAGTGTTTGGAATTGGGTGTGCAATATAAACATTATTGGTTTGGTGAATAGCACGCTTTTAGTTTCTATTATTGTTTTGTTTTCAATGTTGATTTTAGATATTACAAAATGTAATAAGGCTCCGGTTGTTATTGTTGCAGATCCTGTGCCTGTTACAAAGCCTGTAGAAAAACGTAAAGTTGTTCCTCGTACAATTCCTGTGTTGCCTGCTACTTCAAAAAAGCAAAATGTAGAACCCGTTAATGTTGTGCCTGTAAAAAAAGCAGAAGTCGCAATTGCAAAAAAACAAATCGCAAAACAAGGTGAAAAATTCTTGGGAGATGTTGTAATTGATAGCCGTGCTGCAGGTGCTTTGTTGCAGAATAAAACACAAATCAATGGTAATTTGTATTTGCAAAATATGCATAAATATACTTTGCCTTGCGATATAAAAATCAATGGACATTTGTTTTTGCGTGATATTGGTTTGTTGCAATTTTGTGGTGATTTCGTAGTTACAGGAAACATTTATGTCAGCCCACGTTCGTCTTTTGGACCAATTCCAAAGACTGCGCGTGTTGGTGGATATGTTATCCTGTAAAAAAGTTTTCATGTTTTCTCCCCTTGAAAAAAAAGTGCCGCCCGATATGGGCGGTGTTTTTTTCGTGGAATAATTGTTTGTCTTGCTTTATAATTATGTCGTAACAATAAAAAGGAAGGGAATATGTTTGAAAAAATATTAACAGTTTTGTCTAAGAATTTGGGATATACAGTTGTTTTGGCTGTTTCTTTGCTGTTGTTTGCAGTGTTTTCTGATGGACTGGTTCCAGGTTTGATAACAGCAGTATCTGCATTGTTGGTTTATACTTGTACAGCGGCTTTGTATAAAGAATACAAGGTTTTGGCTGTAAAGAAAGCAGCTCCGGCTAAGGTGGTAAAAAAAGCATCTCCTGCAAGAAAAAAGTCTAAAAAATAAATATCTTTGCCCGCTGTATGGCGGGTTTTTTATGGATTATATTTTTATTTTATCGGGTGCTTTTTTGTGGTATAATATAAGGCATGAGAAAAAGAAATTTTTGCATTTTGCCAATTTTGGCTTGCTTTGTGTCTGTGCCTGCTTTTGCGGGCTGGCAGTATGATGGTATTTATCTAGGTGATGGCTGGTATCAAGAAGATGGTGCAAGGTTTGTATTGTCTTTGCGTGGTGGGGCATCTTATGGATTGGGTGCAATTCAAAATGATGCAGGCGCTATTGTTACAGAGTATTATTTAAGCCCAGATAAAAAAGAACTGGTAACCAAGGTGTATTATGAAGAAATTTTGGGTGCGCCTTCGGATTGGTATTATGCCGGACTTAGCAAGGTGTCAGATATTCCGCCAAGTAAAGATTATGATAGTTTTTCTTTTGCAGCTGGTGCCAGTATTGGCTGGACATTTCCTTATACTCCACAGTGGCGTATCGAAGCTGGTTGGGATCATATAGTAAAAAGTGATTATAATGCTTCTCCTATGTTTAGTGGTGATGTTACATTAAGTGGTGGTGAAGTTGGTGCCGAAGGTGTGGTTTTGCCATTGCAAAGTGGTTCCGTGAATTCGGAACTTACCACAGATGTAATAAGCGTGATGGCTTTTTATGATTTTTATGATGGTTTGTATAAGCCTTTGCGTCAGGCTATACCATATGTTGGTTTTGGTATTGGTTATGCTGACAGTAAGACAGTTTTGAATCTATCAGATCCTTTTGGTGATATTGCTTATCAGTTGGACCTGGCTCCATATGGAGAGGTTGTAGATGTTAATGGTACCAAAATGATAGAATTTTATAAATCTACACGTCATACATCAAATGTTGCAGGATTGTTGGCTGCAGGTATGTCGTACGGTATAAATGACAGAGTGTTCTTGGATTTTGGTGCTCGTCTGATGTATATTCCGCGCGTGAAGTGGGGGCTGACAAATGTTGATGATACTCGTCATCGTGAATTTTTCAGTGCCAAGAATATGATTTATGCCAATGTGATGTTGGGAATTAGATTTGAGTTTTAAAAAAATCCGTCATTTGACGGATTTTTTTAGAATAATTCATCAATGCTAAATTTGTATGCCCCGCCAAAGTAGAACTCTGTAGCAGAAGCAGTTGAAGTTGCAAATGGATTGCCATTTATTTTGTGATTTATTTCGCCATAGTGTTGATATTTTACCCCGATGTTTAAATCAATGCGGTTGTTCAGAGCAAAGTTTACACCAAGTTTTATCTGGTAAGATAAATCAAATGTAGAATCTGATAAATGTGCATAAGGAGTTTTTATGTCACCCCAAAAGCTAGCAAACCCAATACCCAGACCTACATAAGGAGAAACTGCTTCTGAAAATTCTTGAAATAAATACACATTAAGCATGTTTGACCAAATGTCATAGTTGAAGTTGCTGGTGGTGTATTTTTGTTCTGTGCCAGTGTAAGCGGTTTCAACTTCAATAGTTATATGGTCTGTTAGACGATTGCCAACAACTGCGCCAAATCCAAAATTATCATCGCGGATTGTAGTGTCTGAACCACCATCGATGTCGAACTTGAAAGTGATGTTTTCGTTTTTATGAAAGCGTATACCGGCATATGTTTCGCGTCTGTTGTCATATGCGTTTGCTGTCGTGGTCAGTACGATTGCTGATAAAGCACAGATTACTTTTTTCATGATTTTGTTCCTTTTCTCGTTGTGAATATGATTATAAATTCTGCTAAAAAACGCAAGGTGTTTATGATAAAATGTATATGCGGGTGGGAGCAAAGTATGCAAAAAAATAATAAAGGCAAAAAACAAGAGGAAATAAAACAACGGTCGTGGAAAATGCGACTGCTTGTTTATATGTTAAATGCGGCTTTGTTGCTGGGGGTTTTGATTGCAGGCTATGTGTCAGTTATATATTTGCGTATGCCGTCTTTGGATGCGATTTTGCATGAAACAAGACCCGCTGCTGTTATGTTCCTGGATAGAAATGGAAATGAAATTCGTAGTGCCAATCGTATAATGGGGACTCCGGTTTCTGTTGAAACATTGCCTCCGCATGTGTGGCAGGCGATTGTCGCAATCGAAGATAAAAGATTCTTTAAGCATGGACCAATTGATTTGCGTGGTATAACACGCGCTGTGTTTTCTAATTTGGCTTCTGGAAGAATTGCTGCCGGTGGCTCGACAATAACGCAGCAGACCGCAAAAAATATTTTCTTGTCGCGTGAAAAAAAGATATCTAGAAAAGTGCAAGAATTGATATTGTCATATTGGTTGGAAAATAGATTTACAAAAAATCAGGTCTTGGATTTGTATATGAACCGTGTGTCGCTGGTGGGTGGAATGCGTGGTATCGATGCAACAGCACGTATTATGTTTCAAGTGCCAGCCAGTAAATTGTCTGTCGGTCAGGCTGCTCAAATTGCTGCTATGTTAAAGGCTCCTACGACATATAGCCCTTTGCGTAATCCTCAAAAAAATATTGAAAGAGCGCGCGTAGTTTTGACAGAAATGGTTCGTCAGGGCTTTATCGATATAAATCAAGCTCGGCTTGCTGCTCAAAGTTTAGGTCCTGCATTGCCTGCTGCGGATACAAATCAGTACAGATATTGGACTGACTTTGTGATGGACGAATTGCGTTCTAGAATTGGAGAGTTTGAGTCTGATTTGTATGTGTACACAACTTTGGATAAAAGTGTTCAGGATAGTGTTGCCGCAACTTTAGGAGCGAAAACAGGTGATTATCAGGGGGCAGTTGTTGCTATGGAACCAAATGGTGCTTTGCGTGCGATGAGTGGGGGTATAGATTATCAAACCAGTCAGTTTAATCGTGTAACTGCACCACGCCAACCAGGCAGTAGCTTTAAACCTGTTGTATATTTGGTTGCTTTGGAAAATGGGTTAACGCCAGATTCTTATGTAAATGATTCTCCTTTTGCAGTCGGAGATTATAACCCAAAAAACTATAACGAAAAGTATTATGGCGATATTACTTTGTCTACTGCGTTTGCAAAAAGTGTAAATTCTGTGCCGTTAAAGTTGACTGCGGAATATGGTATAGAATCTATTCTAAATATGGCAGGTCGATTGGGGGTTGGCACAAAGTTGCGTCGTGAATATTCAACTGTTTTGGGTGCTTCGGAAATGAGTTTGTTAGATTTGACTAATATTTATGCTGTTATTTGGAATAATGGTTTTTCTGTGCGTCCTTATTCGATAACCAAGGTTACAGATGGGGCTGGAAATATTGTTTATGAACGCAACCCTTCAGACCCAATACAGGTTTTACAACCGCAGACTGTAGAACATATGTCGCACTTGTTGGCGGATGTGGTCAAAGCTGGTGGAACTGGTGGCCGTGCTAGAACAAATGGGGTTTTGGGTGGAAAAACAGGAACCAGTAATGGTAATCGTGATGCTTGGTTTGTTGGGGCAACCAAAGATATTATAATTGGAGTTTGGATGGGCAATGATGACTTTACACCTATGAACTCTAAGATAACAGGTGGAACTGTCCCAGCTGAAATATTTAAGGAAATTATTCAAAAAAAATATTGACAATAAACAAAATTTGTGTTATGTGTACTGTCATGCAATTATTCACTTAAATAGCGAAAACCAAAGGAGGCTCCAGTGAGTTTGCTGTATATGTAATGTTGTCCTTCGAAAATATTTGTGACCACACGGTCATCTAGGGGGGCAATATTTTAGAACTAAATTAATTTTTAACAAAAAGGATAACTTATGTTACGCAGAATCATTGGACGACCAAAATCTTCCAATAAAAAACGAAGTACGCAAGGTTTGGTGTTACCAAAATCGTTGTGGAAATTTTATTTTAAATATGCTGTGCCGTCAGTAAAGTGGACAATGTTGACTTGGGGTGTGTTCTTTATAATCACACTATCAAGTAATGTTATGTTTCCGTACTTTGAACGTTGGTTTATACAATTGTTCGAAACGCCGGTGCCAGAAGGTGTCAGTTTTGTTCAGTTTGCACTGCCAACAATTCTGATAATCACAGTCTTGAATGTTGTGTTTTCTGTGTCAGGATTACTACGCAGTACATTTCTTGGCAGATGGGGACCAAAATCACGAAATCAAATTTCTGTGGTTTTGACAGATTATACTCATTCTCAATCTTTGTCTTTCTGGACAGGACGTATGGCAGGCTCTGTAAATTCACAAATCACCTATGTGGCCGATGGTTTTCGTGTCGTAGAAGATTTGTGGCGTGTTGTATGGCTTGTTATCACTATGTGTGTCAGCGCGGGCTTGATATTCTCGATTAATAAGTATGTTGCAGTTATTTTTGCATGCGTATTTGTTTTTCGTGTAGTGTACAGCTATATATTAATCAAGCCGATGGACACAGCTTCGAAAGAAGCCAGCTCTGCACACAGTGAATTGTCTGGTAAATTGGTGGACAGTTTTTCAAACTTTTCAGTTGTAAAATTGTTCGCTGGTGCAAAACGAGAACAAAACTATTTGGAACCAATACGTAAAAAGCGTGTTGAAAAACAAATGTATACATTTTTTGTAACTCGTTTGTTTTCAGGTGTTCCTGCGGTAATATGGGATTTGTGTTACGGTGGTACATTGTTGTTATGTGCATTTTTGTACATGCGCGGTGAAATATTATTGTCAGAAATAGTCTTTACTATTTCAGTATATTTCAATGTGATGGCAATGATATCATCAGTTGTAGATCAGATTCCTGTTATTACAGAAAGATTAAGCTCGGCATCAAAGGCGTATGCAGAATTAGTCGTGCCGATAGAGGTGCGTGATATTGAAAATGCTCCGTCTTTGCAGGTAAAAAACGGTAAGATTGAAATAAAAAATCTGTCGTTTAGATATAAACGCAAATGGATTTTACGCAATTTCAATCTGACAATTAAACCTGGGGAACGAGTAGGGTTGGTTGGGCCTTCGGGTGCAGGTAAGACTACTTTGGTGCATTTGCTGATGCGTTTTTATGACCCTGATCAAGGTGTTATCTTGATTGATAATCAGGATATTAAAGAAGTTGCTCAGGATTCTTTGCGAGAAAGCATTGCATTTATTCCACAAGAGCCAACGATGTTTAATCGTACTTTGTGTGAAAATATTGCATACGGAAAAATGGATGCAACAGATGCAGAGTTACGCAAGGCGGCTAAACGAGCGGCAGCACATGAATTTATCATGGGAACAGAAAAAAAGTATGATTCTATGGTAGGTGATCGTGGAATTAAGCTGTCGGGTGGACAAAAGCAACGCGTTGCGATTGCACGTGCTTTCTTGAAAGATGCACCAATTTTGGTTTTGGACGAAGCGACATCTGCTTTGGACAGTGAAACCGAAGTGGCAATTCAAAAATCATTTGATGATTTGGCACAAGGACGCACAACAGTTGCGATTGCGCACAGATTATCAACTCTGCGAAATATGGACAGAATTGTTGTTTTGAAAGATGGACATATTGTAGAGCAGGGAACGCATAATCAGTTGCTGCGCAAACGTGGAGAATATGCACGATTGTGGAAAATGCAATCTGGTGGCTTCTTGCAAGAGTAATAAAAATCCCCCAATTGGGGGATTTTTTATTAGCTTATTAGCTTTTGCCAAATACTCTTTTTCTTTGGCTGTTTTTTCTTCTTACGACGGTTCGCAGATACTGTCGTACGCTTGGCATCGTTATGCTGAGCGTGCTTCTTTTTGATCTCGGTCGATGGTGCGTACGCGTTTAACAAATCTTCTGTTTTGTTCTGTTCTGGAGCAACGCGTTGAATTGAATATTGGTCAATGTTCAGCAAGCTGTCATCGCCAACAATTACGATTTCTGTTTCAAATTCAGATTCCATTGCTGCCAATTCTGCGCGCTTGTGATTCAATAAATACACAGCAACATCAGTTGGTACAGTCATAATGATTTTCTGGGCAGATTTTGCCAACAGCTTTTCTTGTAAATGACGGAACAATATAACTGCAGCTGTTTGAATTGAAGGAACAACACCAGCACCCATGCAATGTGGACATGGTACATATGAAGATTCCATAAAGCTGCTGCGCAGTCTTTGACGAGATAACATCAATACACCAAAGTTGTTTATTTTTGCAACCTGAGTGCGTGCACGATCACGTTTCATAACTTCGCGCATTTTCAATTCTAGCTTGCGGTTATTTTTTTCTTCTTCCATATCGATAAAGTCAACCGCAACAATACCTGCCAAGTCGCGCAAACGCAATTGCAATGCAATTTCTTCGGCTGCTTCTAGATTGGTATTCAAAGCTGTTTGTTCGATGTCTTTTTCTTTTATCGCGCGTGAAGAGTTAACGTCAATTGTAACCATTGCTTCGGTCTGGTTGATAACCAAAGAACCACCAGATGGTAATTGAACATAAGGTCCGTGCAAGCCTTCTAGTTGTTTTTCAACACCAGCTTTGACCATTAATGGAACTGCTGCGTCTTTGTAATGTATCAGTTGTTTGCGTGGTGCGCGACCGTACATCTGTTGAAAGTATTGTTTAGCTGCATCAAATGCTTCTTCGCCTTGGATTGTCAGTACGTCTTCTTTGTCGCTAACAAAGTCGCGAACAACACGGCGTAATAAAGAATCTTCGGTGTGAATTGTTACAGGTGCAACAGATGACAAAGTTGTTTTGCGAATTTCGTTCCACAAACCAACCAAATAGTCATAGTCTGCAGCAATGTCTGTTGCAGTTGCGCCCATAGCAGCTGTACGTAGAACGACAGTCATGCCCTTTGGAATTTTTAAATCATGCAATATTTCACGCAGTCTTGCGCGTTCGGCTTTGTCAGAAATCTTTTTAGAAATTCCATAACTATTGCGCTTGCGAGAGTTAGGCATCAAAACAGCGAAACGGCCAGCTAATGACAAGTATGTTGTCATAGAAGCGCCTTTTTGTCCGCGTTCTTCTTTTACGCCTTGGATTAACAAGATTTGTTTTGGTTTGATTACATCTTGAATTTTAAATTCGCGTGCACGTTTTACAAATTCATTGTTATCTTCGCCTGCGCTGTGGTCATCGTATTCTGCGACTTCGTCTTCTTCGTCATTTGGGTCGTCGTCGTCATCAACGATGTTGGCATGTGCCAGTTCCAGTAACTTTTTCTTTTGTTCTGGGGTTACTTGATAATAATCTGGGTGTATTTCAGAAAATGGTAAAAAGCCATTTTTCCCAGTTCCATAATCAACAAATGCAGCCTGTAATGATGGTTCAACACGTATAACCTTGGCCAGATAAATATTACCTTTTATCTGAGGTTTAGTGGTTGTTTCAACATCAAAATCAGATACACGGCCAGTTGCTGTATCTACAACTACTACACGTGTTTCCTCCGGGTGGACTGCATCCACATATATTTTTTTTGACATTTAATAATCCTTTTGTTTTGGCGGTGTATGAAACAGCAATAACTTGTCCCCATGGGGCGTCCAAGCCCATGCCAAGAGAAAGTGCTACGATAACCAACAGCACCATGCAAATTATTGAAATTAGTGACAATATAAACACTTTTTATAATCCTATGTCATACACAAGGGTTATTGTAACACGACATTATATAGGTTTTCAAGGTATTTATTTTCTGATTTTTATTTCGTTTTTAATGTTTTTGATTTTAGCAGGAATTTTTTCTTTTGCTTCTGCCAGCCAACGTTTCATGCGTGAACGCAACCAACGTTCGTAGATAAAGAATAAGCTGCCAATGCCAATCAATGGCAATACATAGTATATAATTCTGTATGCCAATAAAGCACCAAATATATTAGCCTTGTCAACAGAGTCAGGCAAAGCCAACATAAATACAGTTTCAAAAACACCAATGCCACCAGGTACTTGACTGAATACACCAGTTGTTTGAGCAATTACGAACAGACCAATAAAAGTAGTAAATGGTATTTCTACAAATGGAATCAAGCAAAAATACAAAACCAAACCAGCAAGAACACTGTCTGTAATTCCCAAAATTGTTTGAGCAAATGCCATTTGTACCGATGGAACTTGAAAGTTCACTTTGCTAATGCGTATGCTTTTTTTGTGGAATATCAATGTAACTGCAAAATATGTTAGTAATACTGTTGTGCAGAAAATAAATAATGTATTCAGGCCCATGCTGATGCCAATAGAGTTATGGAAAACATCGCTTGGAATTAAAAAATAGCCAATAACAACAATTGCAGATGCGCCTAAAAAGTAGGTGAAGCCAGAGATTGTAAGCATCTTTAATATATCTGTGCCACGAATGCGCCAACGAGTATATAATCTGTATCGAATAGCGCCACCACTGACCACTGCGTGTCCAGCATTGTTACTGATGGCAAAGCCAAGCATGCCAGCCAACATCCATTTCCACCATGTAACCTTGCCACCGACATAGTGTAATGCCAAATAATCATATAATGATAATGCCAAATAGCCCGCCAAACATGCAACGCATGCCAGAACTAAATTGATAAATGGAATGTCGAATATTGCGTGCGCAATATCGGATAAAGTGTAATTTCGTAGCTGCCACCATAGCATACCTGCTGCCAATACGAAAAAGAAAATACCTGAATAACTTATAATTTTTTTTATCAGGCGTTTTGTCTGGGTTGACATAAAAATCCTTTTTAAAGCGACCGATATGATATCAGTATTATATCAAAAAGCAAATTGAAAAACAAAGGATGTTTATTTAGCGCACTGTTTATCAAGTTTTTTAATCGCGGCTATTTGTTCTCGCATGAAAGCTATTTTATTAAGATTATTTTGAATGCTTTTGCCTGATTGAGGGTTTGTTCGCAAATCGTCAGAAGCCTTGATGAAACGGCGTAATAAAATAAACATCATACGGAACTTCATTATGTCGCGCAAAGTGTCATTAGTTGCAGATGGCATAGAATATTTGCGCTTGTCGTGCAACTGATAGTATCTTTGATACACATGTTTATATATGCCAAGCTCGATTTGTAATGGTGAAAAAATATCTCGATAGATAAAGCTATAATCTGCTTCGGCAAAGTCAATAAATGATAACTTGCTGGTTTGTGGGTCGTATAGCACATTGCCAGAATTTAAATCGCAATGAGACCAAGCGTAACGGGTGTCATAGGTGAAGTTTTCAATGTTATAGCACATTTGCTCCATATATTGGATTTCTTCGCTAGTGAACCAGTTATCCATTTTGTTGTAGATAAAATTGCAAAGCCTATCAAATTTTAATTCGGTTGAAATCTTGTGATTGTTAATGTTTTGTATTGGCTTAAGCTCGTTCATATCAACTAAAAAAGCTGCAATACCATCAATGATTTCATATTTTTGGCGCTGTGATAGTGTTCTGAATAAATCTGCTGTCAAATGCATGCCAGGTGCGCGTTCTTCAAGTAACTGAAATTCGTCGTTTTTGATGTACAGCATGCGTGGAATATTATAACGAGGATTGCCAATGTTGTAAATTTCATCAATTGCTAGTTTTGTGCGATGTTGTTTGCGTAACCAAGCTTCGCATTTATCTGGGCCAAAAGTTGGTAGTGGACGTTTCATAACAAAATCTTGCCCAAAATCAGCGATATATGTTTCGCGGCCATGAATAAGATTTTTTGTACTGTTTGTCATTATGCTAGTCCCATATTAATGTGCTTTGATATTTAAATCTGTGCATATTTGCTGACCGCGACTTTTGAAATCCTGAAAATCGTATTCCAAGCCTTTTTCTTGGGAACGGATTAGTTTTGATATTTCTGGTATCGCTCTGCCTGCAAGCATAGCACGCGTTCCTTCTAGTAGAGCATTGCGTTCCACGGCAAATAGTATTTGCCCGTTTGCCGTCAATGTGTGATTGGCGTTTTTATCACCACTAAGACCAACTTGGCTATGTTCTTTTTCAATATCTTTTTTAATTCTGCTTGTAATCATTGCATTGCCGAACTTTGAGCCAAAAAATGCAGGTTGGAATGTTTCTGGCGAGTTTTGCATATTATAACTGAGTTCATTGTAATAGCCTATCTGCTGGTCAGATGCGCTTAGAAACGAAAGAGCAGAGAACTTGCATTGTTCCAATGGTGCAAATGGTGCATGATTTATTACTAGTATGCTTTTTTGTATGTCGTGCATATCTGATAAACTGTATGTGAATTTATTAAATTCTTGAAGCAGATACTTTTCTATCATTCGCAGTACATAAGCGCCATGACAATGTGTGAAAATTATCATTTTTCTAAAGTTGTCTTTTACTTTCTTTGGTGGCAGCATTTGTTCATTTCGACCAACCAGTCGTGGTAAAAAAGCAAAGTTAAGAACATCATATATATATTGTGGAAATGTGTTGCTTAATGGGTATGACTGGTTCATGTATGTGAGGTCTGTCATAGTCAATCCGTTGCCGTAATTTAATAGCTGTTTAGTTTCACGATATTCGCGGAACAGGTTTAAGCGGTCAAGGCAGCTATTGCGATTGCCAAGTTTATATGATGCAGAATATATATTTATGCCACTTTTAATTTCGTTAAAATGTAGCGTTTTTGCAATGCTTAAACAGTAGTTGCGCGCCCAAATTACGGAGTTTGTATTTTCACCGCCTAATATCAATATGCTTGGCGTTGACAGATCCATACTGGTTGGGTGATCCAGTATATTTGGATTGTAAAGAGGAGTGCTTATAAAACTTGTTGTACTAATGTCTTTCATATTCGAATTGTAGTACAAAAACATAAAATGTCAAGTATTTATAAAAAATGTTTGTTGTGCAAAACATGCTTGCGATATGGTGTATTTTGTTTTATGCTGTATGCGTTTTGAATATTGATTTTGGAAGAGGTATAAAAATGTTAAAGAAAATATTAGTGTTTATGGCTTTGGTTGCACCAATGACAGACTGTTTAGCAGCGAAAAAAACTAAAAAAGAAGAACCTGTGGTACATCTGACAGATGAGCAGATTTATGAAGAGTTGAAAAAATTGGCGATGGTTTTTGAAGTTGCTCGTGAGAATTTTGTTGAAGAAGCAGATGAAAAAAAGATGCTGGAAGCTGCGATGAACGGTATGTTGGGTGCTTTGGACCCTCATTCTTCTTATTTGTCTGCGGATGATTTTAAAGAGTTTAGCGAAAAATCATATGGAGAATTTGGTGGTTTGGGTATTCAAATTACAAGCGACAAAGGCGCTGTTCGTGTTATTTCTCCAATTGATGATACTCCTGCAGACAAGGCGGGTATCAAGGCTGGCGATTACATTACGCATATCGATGATGAACAAGTGTTTGATTTGACTTTGAATCAGGCGGTGAAAAAGATGAAGGGCAGACCAGGAACAAAGGTCAAGTTGACTATCATTTCAGAAGATGGAGAACCTAAGACTTTGACTTTGAAGCGCGATATTATCAAGGTAAAGTCTGTTAAGTTTGAAGAAAAAGTGTTGGCGAATGCTGACAAGGAAGATAAAGATACTCCAAAAATTGGTTATGTCAGAATTTCTGATTTTGGCGCAACAACAGCACGCGATTTAAAAGATGCAATGGAAAAACTGGAAAAGAAAAATGTTGTTGGGTATGTGTTGGATGTTCGTAACAATCCAGGTGGATATCTGACAGCAGCAATTCAAGTTTCAGATGCTTTCTTGGATAGTGGTGAAATTGTATCAACACGTGGCAAGAAAGAATCTGATATCGATCGTGTTTATGCACAGTCAGGCGATTTGGCAAATGGTAAACCTGTTGTTGTTTTGATTAATCATGGTTCGGCTTCGGCTTCTGAAATCGTTGCGGGTGCATTGCAAGATAATGGCCGTGGTTTGGTTATGGGCTCTCAATCTTTTGGTAAGGGTAGTGTACAACAGCAAAAACCATTGGGTGATGGTACTGCTATTCATATAACTATTGCGCGTTACTATACTCCATCTGGTCGTTCTATCCAAAATGAAGGTATTACTCCTGATGTTGAAGTGTTGCAATCAAAGTTAGAAGTTTTAGAGAAAAAAGAAAGTATGTATTCTGAAGCTTCGTTTAAAAATGCGCTGAAAAATGAATAGGCCAAGAAAAAATCTGATAAAAAGTCAGATAAAGATAAAGAAAAAGAAGAGTTGACTGATGAAGAAAAAGATGCACAAGATTATCAGTTACAGCGTGCTATGGATATGGTGATTGCAATGGGAAAGTTGCAAAATCGACAAGATGAAAAACAATCAGAAGACGAATAATAAAAAATGCCCAATCGGGCATTTTTTTATTGCCGTTTTTCCTTTACACACTTTGATGAAATTTGCTAGTCTTTTCATATAGGAAACCCATTTTATGGGGCTGTTGTTGTATGAAAAGGGAAAGGAACTGGAGAGTTATGAGGTATAAGTTATTGTATCTGGTGGCTTTTGTGGCGCTTGTTGCTGTGCCTGCATTTGCGGTAACTGGTCGCTGTGTAAAGTTAAACCCGAATACAGTGTGTGCTCCTATTTGGGATGATTATAATCAGAGTGATTCTCGTGTTGATTGTGATGGTACAGTTGTTCAGCTGATTGGTATGTGTGCTCAGAATACAGGAACAGCGGATGTTAGTGTTCGTACTTATTTAACCACCAGTACGACATTGGCTAATAATTATCGGTGCTGGTGTATGATGGCCGAGCCTATGATATCGAAGTGGGTTTTGCGCGCGGTGTATGATGATGTAGAAGATTGCAAACGTTCGTGTAATATCGGGTGCAAAAATGCGTTTAAGTATGATAACGAGGTTGATAGAACATTTAGAAATACAATAATGTCGAATTTTATATAATAGATATGAAGTGGTTGAAAGTGGCTTTTGTATGGATGTTTGTACTAGATGCGTTTGCAGCTAGCTGTCCTTCTGGCTATATTTCATCTAATTATCGTGATAGCGATTTAGTGATTAGTGCTTCGTGTGGTACAGGTACAACACAAATTGGTGAAGTATCGTCAACTTGTAATGGTGATGAAGAGTGTTTCCCAGATTATGTATGTGGTGCTGGTGTTTCCAAAGTAAATACTGATGTTGTTGTGTCTGCGCCTTTGTATTCGCAGAAAATAACAGTTCCTTCTTTAAATGTTTCTATTAATTCGACTGTTTGTTATTCACCGCTAATAGAAGGGCGAACAACAAATGCGATGCATATGAATCATAATGATAAAGTGTATTATGCGACATCGCTAAAACAGTGCAGGGTGGACTTTGATTCTTCAGTAGCCCCTACGGGAAGTTATTCTCAACAAGGAAATCGTATGGATTGGTCGTTAACTGCTAGTGGACGCACAATAACAGGTATTTCTTATTGTGGTGATAAAAAGCCGGATTCAGGCGATACAGTTACTTCCGTAAGTAATAGCAGTACAGATTTGTCTGCAAACTATTATTGTTATTGTCGTGTAATTACACCGTTTTTATCTGATTGGTACTATGTAACGCGTTATACAAAATATGGTGCCGAAGGATGTGATACATATTGTTATGCACAGTGTGTAGATTCTATGAAATCGAGCTCGACGATGCGTGCGGCAATATATAATTCTATGAAGTAATTTTGTCTTTACAGATATAAGCATTT
>JAFZHX010000007.1 GCA_017554665.1 Alphaproteobacteria bacterium | reverse complement strand
GCATTATAGCCAAAATTATAGTCGCTTGAATCCATGATTTTACCGACAACTATTTCGCCAGATGTACCTGCGTTTTCTGCGATTTGTGCGCAAGGTGCAATAATTGCGCGACGCACGATATCGATACCGACATTTTGATCTGTATTTGCGCCGGTCAGATTTTTCAAAGCATCTACTGCGCGAACCAATGCGATACCGCCACCTGCAACAATTCCTTCAGCAACAGCTGCTCGTGTTGCAGCCAAAGCGTCATCAACACGGTCTTTTTTCTCTTTAACTTCTACTTCGGTCATGCCACCGACTTTGATAACAGCGACACCACCAACCAGTTTTGCCAATCTTTCAGAAAGCTTTTCACGATCGTAATCACTAGTAGATGCAGAAATCGCCATGCGAATTTCGTCTGCGCGTGCGTCAATGGCAGCTTTGTCGCCACCACCGTGTGCTAATAAAGTCGAATCTTTTGATACGACAACTTTTTTAGCAGATCCCAGTACCATTGGGCTGATGTTTTCAAAAGTCATACCCATATCATCAGAAATGACAGTTGCGCCTGTAACAATAGCAATGTCTTTCAGCATTTCTTTGCGTCTATCTCCAAAGCCAGGGGCTTTGACTGCGCAAACTTTCAATCCACCACGCAGGCGGTTCAGTACAAGTGTAGCCAATGCTTCGGATTCTACATCTTCTGCAATGATCAACAAAGGTTTGCCAGATTGAGCAATAGGTTCTAATATAGGCAACAAAGCTTGCAATCCTGTGATTTTCTTTTCAGAAACCAAGACTTGTGCATTGTCTAATTCTGCCAACATTTTTTCGCTATTTGTTACAAAGTAAGGGGACATAAAGCCTTGATCAAATTGCATGCCTTCGACAACATCGATTTCTGTATCCAGACCTTTGGCTTCTTCGACAGTAATAACACCTTCTTTACCAACGCGTTCCATAGCATTTGCGATTTTTTCGCCAATGTCAGAATCTGAGTTTGCAGAAATAGTCGCAACCTGTGCGATTTCTGCGCTATCTTTGACAGGGCGTGCGTGTTTATCTATATCGGCGATAACAGCAGCAGTTGCCATATCGATACCGCGCTTAACATCCATTGGATTCATACCAGCAGCAATAACACGGCGACCTTCGCGGATTAGCTTTTGTGCCAACACAGTTGCTGTTGTTGTGCCGTCTCCAGCATCGTCTCCAGCTTTTTTAGCAACTTCTTGCACCATGCGAGCACCAATGTTTTCTTGTGGGTCTTTCAAAGATACGGCCTTTGCAACAGTTACACCGTCTTTTGTAGCAACAGGTGCGCCGTAAGACTTTTCGATAACAACAGTACGACCTTTTGGACCCATTGTAATTTTAACTGCATTTGCCAGTTTATCTACACCGGCTGCCATTTTTTCAGTATCAAAAATAATATCTTTTGCCATTATTCTTCTCCGTTTTTATTCTAAAATCCCCAAGATATCTGTTTCTTTAATCAAGACATAGTCTTTGCCTTCGATTTTTACTTCGTTTGCAGTAGAAGCCCATTTGGCAAACAGGACAATATCTCCAGTCTTAACAGACATCGGAATTAAATCATCGCCACTATATGCGCCGTTGCCGACTGCGACAACGCGACCGCGAGATGGTTTTTCTTTGGCATTGTCAGGAATAATAATTCCGCCAGCAGTAATATTTTCTTCTTCCATTCTTTCTAGCAGAACATAATTGTGTAAAGGTTTAAACATGTATAATCTCCTTGAACTTGAAACCTATGCCTTTGATATAGTCTAAAAATCATTGATTTCAAGTCTATATTTTAATATGCTATAACATAAATACAAGAGGAATAAAGATATGTATAACAATAATAATGTTTTTGCAAAAATAATTCGTGGTGAAATACCTTGCAAGCGTATTTATGAAAATGAATTTGCGATGTCTTTTTATGATGCAAACCCAATATTCGAAAATCATGCGTTGGTCATTCCAAAGGGACCTTATGAAAATATTTTAGACTTTGCTAAGAATGCCACCGTTGAAGAGCAGACTGGTTTTTGGGCTTGTTTTGCAAAAACTGCCGAAGCATTAGGTATAGAGTGCGAGTTTAATTGTTTGGCAAATTCTGGCGCAAACGCACCATTTATAAAACAATCTGTATTTCATTTTCATATGCACTTGGTGGCAGGAGATAAACGCCCAGAATTTCAAGACTTTGTTGCAGGATTATAATATATGAGAATCACTGTTCGTGTTATTCCACGCGCTAAAATAAATCGGGTTGAAGTTCAATCTGATGGTATTGTGCGTGTGCATACAACAACCGCTCCGACAGACGGTAAAGCAACAGCAGATGTAATAAAAATGCTGGCGGAATTTTATAAAGTTCCCAAGACCAGCATTAAATTAATTCGTGGCGCAACATCGCGCGACAAAGTTTTTGAATTTTAATATTCCAAAATTTGCTTTGTCAGTTCTTCGACAGTGCTTGCCGCGTAAAAGTGATAGTTGTCTGTCTTTACAACAAATCCATTGTCCATCATATGTTTAATCAGTTCGCTTAACGGATTCCAAAAGTTATTTACATTTAAAAAGAACAAAGGTTTGTCTGTTTCACCAATTTGTTGCATTGTCATAATATCCGACAATTCGTTCAAAGTGCCAATTCCACCAGGTAAGATAATAAAGGCATCGGACATTTCATACATCAATTGCTTGCGTTCGTTTACACCGCTAACAATTTGCATTTCTGCGCCATCGTGAGCTGGTTCTTGCAAAGCGATAACATCGTCCGTAGAAACACCCTTTACCACGCCACCATTGTCCAAAGCACCATTTGCAACAGTGCCCATCAAGCCAACATTGCCACCGCCAAACACCATACGAATACCGTTTTTTGCCAGCATTTCACCAACTGCATAAGCGTCTTTTGCGAATTGTGGGTCCATACCGAATTGATGTCCGCAATAGACCGCAATAGATTTTAATTTTTTTGCCATTTTATTTTTCCTTTATTTTTACAAATTATAGCATAAAATACCTTCACAATGAATAAAAAGTTTAAGGATTTTGCAGAAAAGTACTCGAACGCCCGTTTAGCGATTGCGATTAGTGGCGGGGTGGATTCTGTTTGTTTGTTGCATTGGGCAGTAGAGTGTGGGTTAAATGTAACTGCACTGCATGTGAATCATGGACTGCGTCAAGAGGCTGATACAGAAACAAACTATGTTGTAGAGTTGTGCCAGAAATTGTCAGTGCCATATCAGGTTTTTTATTGGAGGGACGAAAAGCCAAACTCTGGCCTAGAAGCGGCTGCACGCGATGCAAGATATAAATTTATGACAGATTGGTGCCAAGAAAACGATATCGATGCGTTAATGGTTGCGCATCAGGCAGATGACCAGATTGAAACTTTTTTAATGAATTTATCAAGGGGCAGTGGCGTATCAGGTTTGTCTGCAATGCAGGCCGAGTCTTATCGTGAAGGTGTGAAAATCGTGCGTCCATTGCTGGGTGTTTTTCGTAGCGAACTTATCAAGTATTGTGAAGACCGTGGGATTAAATATTTTTCAGATGAAATGAACGATGATGAAAATTATACCCGTGTAAAAATTCGCAAAAATCGCCATTTATTATCTGACAAGCTTGGAATCAGTGATGCTAGAATCTTGTTGGCGGTTGAAAATCTGTCGCGCGCCCGTGAAGCATTAGATTCAGATGTTACGGCGCGTGTTCGTTCGGTGATGTATGATGACTATGCATTATTTTCTGATTCTTTTCTATTTGACCTGCCACCCGATATTGGTTTAAAGTTCTTAGGCGTGTTAATTCAAACAATCGGGGGGAATAATTATCAACCGCGCTTGAATTCGTTGGTCTTTGCACTAAGTAAATTAAAGTCAGATTGTAAATTTACACTGGGGCATTGTACGGTAAGACGATTCAAAAATCAGATTTTAATTGTTCCCGAAGGTGCCAAAACAAGTATCAGGAAGAAAAATGAGAAAATTAAAAGACTTCAAAAACGCAAAACAGACAAATAACAAAAAACGCGACCGTGCTTCAATGTTTTTAGCAATGTTCGTTGTGCTAATGCTGGCTGTCGTTGCTCGTGTTGTGATGCTGGATAACGGCTCGGTGGGCGATAATGGCAAGATTACGGTATCTCGCCCAATAGAACTGTCCTTTTCTGATGTTATCAGACGCGCAGAAGATATAAAAACTATGGAAATTCGCGGCGATAGTGCAACAGGTACTTTGGCTGATGGTACCAAGTATAATGCTACAATTACATACGATCCAGAAATGCTGGCTACTTTGGCAAAGTCCGGCACATCTATCACCATTGATACATCAAAAACATTTTTTGAAGGTCTGGTAACCTTTGCGCCATTATTGCTGACAATATTGTTTATCTTTTGGATTTTGCGCGGTTTTCGTCGTAGTGGACCAGCGGGTATTGGTCGCAGTTTGATTGGACAGAACCCAACAAAAATCGCTACTGGCAAACCAAAGACAACTTTCAAAGATGTTGCTGGTATTGACTCAGAAAAACAGGAACTGGCAGAAATAGTTGACTTTTTGAAACACAAGGATAAATACAAAACACTGGGTGCTCGTGTGCCTCGCGGGGTTTTGTTGTCAGGTCAGCCTGGAACAGGTAAAACATTGTTGGCACGTGCAATTGCAGGCGAAGCAAATGTTCCGTTCTTTGCTGCATCAGGTTCTGATTTTTCGGGTATTATCGTCGGGCTGGGTGTTGCCAAGATAAAAGAAATTTTTGAAATGGCAAAACGCAATGCACCTTGTATTTTGTTTATCGATGAAATTGATGCGATTGGTCAAAAGCGTTCCACTCACTCATATAATGACCAAGACAGAGAACAAACATTAAATCAGTTGCTGATTGAAATGGATGGTTTTGCCAACGATACTGGAATTATTGTAATTGGTGCGACAAATCGTGTAGATATGCTGGATCAGGCTTTGTTGCGTCCGGGGCGTTTTGACCGTCAGGTATATATTGAATTGCCAGATATGGCAGGTCGTCGTGAAATCTTGGATTTATATGCTAAAAAGGTTAAAATTGGCAGTGAAGTTAACTTGCAGGATTTGGCACGTGGAACAACAGGATTTTCTGGTGCAGATCTTGAAAATCTTTTGAATGAAGCGGCTCTTCATGCTGTTCGTAATGGTCGCAGCGAAATTACATCAGACGATGTAGAAGAAGCGCGTGATAAAATTATTATGGGACCACGAAAAATCCGTAAAATGCGTCCAGAAGATATTAAATTAACTGCTTATCACGAAGCTGGTCATGCTTTTGTAAGCTTGATGTATGCTGATATTACGGATCCAATTCACAAGGCTACTATTATCCCACGTGGTCGTGCATTGGGTATGGTTCAGCACTTGCCAATCGATGACAAGGTTTCAATGACATTGGATGAAGTTCGTGCGAATTTGTCTATCTATTTGGCAGGTCGCAGTGCAGAAGAAATCTTCTTTGGTGCGAATAAAATTACAACCGGTGCAGAAAGCGATATTGCTGTTGCGACAAGATTAGCGCGCTATTCAATCACAACTGCTGGCTTGTCTAAACGCGTTGGATTGGCGGCGATTAATCAAGTCGGCACATTTGGCACACGTGGTGCGCTGGAAAATGCTTCTGAAAAGACCGCAGAATTGGTTGATAATGAAATCAAAGCTTGGTTGGATGCAGCACATGCTGATGCAACTAAACAATTAACCAAAAACAAAAAGACCGTAGAAAAACTTGCAAATGCGTTGCTGGAACACGAAACACTAACAGGCGAAGAAATTCGTGAAATTGTGTTTGGTAAAAAGAAAACAGCAAACAAAACCACAAAAAAGACAACTGTTCGCAAAAATGCAAAAGCTAAGAAATAATAAATTTGAATTGATTCAAATGCCTCCGCAGAACACGCAATCTTTGATTGTGTCTAGTGGGAGGGATTGTCTTGTTTTTGACCCATGGGGCAGGGCAGACGACTGGGATTCTGTATTACAAGAACGTGGTTTGAAACTGCGTGCGATATATTTAACTCATGGACATCCTGACCACATAGCGGCAGCTCCAGAATTAGCAAAGCGTCATAATGTTTCTTGGTATTTGCATAATGCTGATTTTCGCCTTGTAGGTTGGGGTAACGATTTGTTGGAATACTTTGGCTTGCCTCCTATCACAATCAATGATGTTCGACCAACTGAGTTAGCGCTGGAAAGAACAGAAGTTTTGCCAAATATGTTTATGGAAGTTATTGAAACACCTGGTCATACACCTGGTGGTGTGGCTTATCATTTTCCAGATGAAAAAATCTTGGTGATTGGTGATACTTTGTTCCAAGAATCAATTGGCAGATATGACTTGCCAGGTGGCGACAAGCATATGTTGTTCAAGTCAATTTCTAATATTTACACTATGGATTTACCAGCCGATACCGAGATTATACACGGTCATGGTATGGCAACTGATATCAGCTGGCTAAAAGCAAATAATCCGTATTTTCGTAAATAAAAACCCCAAGTTAGGGGTTTCTTTTTTATCTGATTTTTTCTTTTAAGAAGCTATCTACTGGTACAGGTGCAGCAATAGTTGGGCCTGCTTGATTTGTGTAGTGGCTGTTTGGGTTTTTGTCGTATGGCAAACGATTGCCCGAGAATTTTTCATAATAAATCTGACCAATACGCATATAAGGGTAAACGACAGTTGGGTACAGTGTTTTTATTTCCAAAGTCCATTGTCCACAAAAGCCATCATCGCCACGACCAGCGGTGTGATGATTTAGTATAAAGTTGCGCCCAATGCTAGATTTACCGTCAATATACGGGAACAAATTGCGTGTTTCTGTGTATTCTACAGTTGTGCCAAGATATCCAATGTTTGGCGACAAAATCAATCCTGTTTCAGGTATTTTTATTTCGACAGTTTTGTGATGTTCTGGATTTGTTGGGTCAATCAAGAATTGAGGATTCATGTTGTAAAAATCATGAGGCTCGCGTATGAAGTTTCGATATTCAATAGTAGTGTTGAACCAATCGCGCAAACTGTGTTTACTTATATCACCTTTGTATTCAATAGCAGGCTTCATACCTTGTGGAATTGTGTGTGCATATACACGAAGTGTGTCGCCTAAATGTAAGTCGTAACTGTTTGAGCCTAAACAACGCAAATCAAATGGTTCGATAATTATATCTGGGCCACCAGATTTATTTTTTTGCATTTTTCTAAGAATTTCAGGACCGGTTAATTGCATCATTTGTTCCTTTTGTACGATTTATACATTTTTTTAGCATAAGTACAGCAAAAAGCAATATTTTTGTTTATTTTTGAAATTGATGTGGTATGTTTTTAGTATGACAGATAAAACATATTCAGGGTTTGTTGCGATAATTGGTCCAACAAACGCCGGCAAAAGTACTTTATTAAATCAAATTATGGGACAAAAGGTATCGATTGTCTCGCACAAGGTTCAGACTACGCGCACTCGTTTGCGTGCGGTTAAAATGGTTGGCGAGAAACAGTTGATATTTGTTGATACTCCCGGTGTTTTTAAGCCTTCACGCAGATTGGACAGGGCGATGGTTGCTGCTGCGATGGATGCTGTATCTGATGCAGATGCAGTGTTGTTGTTGGTTGATGTAACCAAGGGCATTACAGAAACAATTCGTGCATTGGCAGAAAAGATTAAAGACAGACCAAATATATTTGTCGCATTGAACAAGGTTGATGCGATTGCAAAGTTGGAACTGTTACCAATGGTGGCTGAAATTTCACAAATGGCCCCATGGGGCGAGATATTTATGGTTTCTGCCTTAAAGAACGATGGTGTTGCACAAATGTTGCAGTCATTGGCGGATGTTATGCCAGAAAGCCCTTATTTGTTTGATGCCGTAGATGCGCCAGATGTTCCAGACGAACTGTATTTATCAGAATTGACACGTGAAAAAGTATATAAGTATATTCACCAAGAATTACCTTATCACATCAATGTTGTAACAGAACGTGTGGACGTAGATGAAGAAGGTGTTTTGGATATATATCAAAAAATCGCTGTTAAAAACGAAGGACATAAAAAGATTGTTGTTGGACGTGGTGGTGCTCAGTTAAAGCAAATTGGCACAGCTGCGCGTCACGATATACAAAATCAGTGGGGGGTAAATGCACGCTTGCACTTGTTTGTGCGTGTTGAACCAGATTGGGAAGAAAAAGCAGAAAACTATACAGACCAGGGTTTGGATTTTGGTAAGTAATAATAAAGGTAGTGGTAAATGGCGTTTAAAGAAGAGGATATAAAAAAGAGTCGTGAACTATCAGAGGATTTTGTTGCGTATGCGATGATGATTTTGGCGACAACTATTGTGGTTACGATGGTGGCAGTGCCGATATACGAAAAACAGAAACGTAAAGCCTGTGGCACAGTTGTTGAAAAATCAAAAGATACTTTGTTTGTGCGAAATTTAAAAGATACAACAAGATATTATACGTTGACCCGTCAAGATCATTTGGAATGTATTCCCCAGTATTTTGATTATATTGCATCTGGTGATGTGTTGAAGTTCTATGTACAATCATGTGATGGAACTAAAATTGACAATATTAAAGAGATTAATTCCAAAGATGTTGCAAAATTTGTCAGATTAAAACGTGAACAACAAAGGAACGACAGTATTCGTAGCCGTGTGTTGCAAAATCAAAAGGTAAAATAAATTGGGGGAGGTAAATGCACGCTTGCACTTGTTTATGCGTGTTGAACCAGATTGGGAAGAAAAAGCAGAAAACTATACAGAACAGGGTTTGGATTTTGGCAAGTAAATATAAGGATAGTAACATGAAGTTGTGTAAAAGAATCTTTCCATATGTATTGGCAACTGGTTCTTTGTTGTTGCCATCGTGCAAGAATAATAATGACACGGTGTCTTGTCAGGGGGTGGTTATACATACCAGATATGCAGTACATTATATCGATATGAATAATGACGGTTATTATGACAAACCAGTGGTTTTTCTTGATAACTATGATAGCAAAGAAAGTAAAAGTCAGCTTATTCGAAATAATATCAAAACTGGCGACACGATAAAATTTCATATGGACAGGAACGATTTGAATAAAGAATGGTTTGCTATTTACTTAAATCAGCTTGATTCTATAAATGGTGATTCTTGGGATAGTCTGCTAAAGTTTTATAGAATCAAAGAATTGTGTCCAAAATTTGATTCGCAAAAAACAAAATAGCAAAGGGGGTAAAATATGAATTTTTATGAAGGCGGCAATCCAGAAGAATATATGAAAGCTAATGGACAAAAATTAGAAGAACAAAAACAGCAGATAAATCAAACTAAACAACGTTCTAATAAGACAGGCCAAGGCATTCCGATGGCACCGGTCGTGTTTTTTTTTTTATTTATTTTTTGT
>JAFZHX010000038.1 GCA_017554665.1 Alphaproteobacteria bacterium | reverse complement strand
GTAGAAACAACCCCATCTGTTGTAGAAACAACCCCATCTGTTGTAGAAACAACCCCATCTGTTGTAGAAACAACTCCATCTGTTGTAGAAACAACTCCATCTGTTGTAGAAACAACCCCATCTGTTGTAGAAACAACTCCATCTGTTGTAGAAACAACTCCATCTGTTGTAGAAACAACTCCATCTGTTGTAGAAACAACTCCATCTGTTGTAGAAACAACTCCAGCGCTTCCACTGACATGGGATGATGTTCCTTTGAAAGCCAAGAATCAACGTAAGCATCATGACAAGTGTACACCGGAGGAATATAAAAAAGATAATCCAGGAAATGCTTCTGTTGCAACTTCTTGGATATACAAAGGAAAATGTATAGCTAGATCTTGTCCAGAAGGAAAATACTTGGTTCTTAATAAAAAAGGAAACTCTGATGGATATTGTCGTGCCAATTGTAACAAAGGTGTTCAAAAGTCTTGGACAGCGGATTTAGGACCAGCGAATACTTCTGTAATAGAAGAAGCCGGTATGGCGTGTCAAATGAAATAATAACCGCCCGATTGGGCGGTTTTTTATTGACTTTTTTGTATTTGTAATATAAAATTTCCCCTGCGTCATACGATGTATGTGCGGCTATTTGGCGAAAATAATAAACTAAGCTAAAAGGAAAAAATATGATTGAAAAGAACTGGATGACTTTGATTAAGCCAAAAAAATTGACTGTCAAAGTTGATGAACATAATCCAAACGTTGCAACTTTAATCGCTGAACCATTGGAAAAAGGTTTCGGTTTGACATTGGGTACCGCGTTGCGTCGTGTATTGTTGTCTTCTTTACAAGGTTGCGCTCCTATCTATATCAAAATTGATGGTGTACAGCACGAATTTTCTAGCATCTCTGGTGTTCGTGAAGATGTTACAGATATCATTTTGAACTTAAAGGGTGTATATTTCAAAGCCTTGACCGAAGGTCAACACAAAGCTTATTTGAAAGTTAAAGGCCCAGCAGTTGTTACAGCAGGTATGATTGAAACTTCTGGTGGTGTCGAAGTTATGAATAAAGATGCAGAAATTTGCACATTGGACAAAGGTGCATCTTTGGATATGGAAATCACATTGGCAACAGGTCGTGGCTATGTTCCTGCATCTCAACATGCGGATGGCTTGCCATTGGGTGTAATGCCGGTTGATTCTATTTTCTCTCCAATTCTGAATGTAGCGAGCGCTGTTTCTGAAACACGTGTTGGTCAGTCAACAGACTATGACAAATTGGAATTGACAGTTAAAACAAACGGTGCTGTATCTCCAGAAGATGCAATTGCATTTGCAGCACGTATTTTGACAGATCAATTGGTTGTCTTTATTAACTTTGAAGATCCAGCACAGATTGGTTCTGTGAACGATGAAGAAGCTGCAAAAGATGCATTGCCATTTGATCCAAAATTGTTAAAGCATGTTGATGAATTGGAATTGTCAGTTCGTGCAAATAACTGCTTGAAGAACGACAAGATTAACTGGTTGGGCGAATTGGTTCAAAAGACAGAAGCTGATATGTTGAAGACACCAAATTTTGGCCGCAAGTCTTTGAATGAAATCAAAGTTCAATTAGAAGCTATGGGGCTGGGCTTGGGTATGGAAGTTCCAGGTTGGCCACCAGAAAACATTGCTGAATTGGCAAAGAAATACGAAGACCCGTATAAATAAATTAAAAATATGATTCTTGTTGCGTTTGTCGGTTTTTGTGTAGGTCAACTATACTGCGACCGTCAAACGCTTCCAGTAATATTATTTTTTAATTTCTTGGACTGCTGGGGGTAATTTATAAATTTCTTGCAAATGTAAGAATTTAGTATAAAATAGAGCAGAATTTAAATCTCACAATACTGATTAATTCGGGTTGTGAAGTCTCAAAAAATCCCGCTCAGTAGAGTAGGGCTGAAACAACAAAAAGGAGTAATCGATGAGACATATGAAAGCAGGTCGTACTTTTAATCGCGACACAAATGCACGCAAGGCCTTGTTTATTGGTCTGGCAAAAAACTTGATTGAAAAAGAACAGATTAAAACAACTTTGCCAAAAGCAAAAGATTTACGCAGTGTCGTTGAAAAACTGATTACTCGCGCAAAGGTTGATACAGTTGCAAATCGTCGTTTGACAGCATCTGAATTGGGTAATTCTTCTGCAGCAACTGTTAAAAAGTTGTTTGATGTTTTGGGTAAACGCTATGCTAACCGTCCAGGTGGTTATACACGCGTTTTGAAAGCTGGTTTCCGTTATGGTGATGCTGCACCAATGGCTATCATCGAATTGGTTGATCGTGATGTGAACGCAAAGAAAGCATCTGCACCAGTTGTAGAAGCAGAACCAGTTGCTGAAACAACAGCTACTGAACAAGCAGAATAATTTCTGTAATGCGATTTGATAAAAAGTCCTCTGGTTAGAGGACTTTTTTTTAAATTCATTAAATTTTTCATAAAAACATAAAAAGTACTTTTAATATTTTTTTTTCTATGATAAAATGGAAAAAAATGGAAGGGATAAAATATGAAAAAAATACTATTTTTAACACTTGGTTTATTGTATGCAACGCTTGATACGACTGGGGTTTCGGCTGCTGCTCGTGCTGGTCGTCCTGCTGGTAGGGGTGGTGCTGCGCCTGCGACTTCGGCTGGTTCGAATGCGAAAACTACTGCTTCTAAGCCGGTGTCCGCGCGTGCTGCGACTAATGCCAAGACAGCGCCAAAGGCTGGTGCTCCTGCTGCTGGTAAGACAGGTGGTCGTACGACATCTGCGCGCAGTGGTACAACTCCTAATGCGCCTGCGGCTAATACCAAAGCTGCGCCAAAGACTGGTGCGCCTGCTGTTTCTGCGCGTGCTGCTAAAAAGCAAAGTGTTATTAGTACTGGAACCAAGGTGCAAGAAGCAACTCAAAACACGGTTGTTAGTGAAGAATGTCGTAACAAGTATGAAGGTTGTATGGACTCTTTCTGTATGCTAGACAATGAAAGTGGTGGTAGATGTCTTTGTAGTGATAGGAATGTAGAATTAGATGCTATTTTGTTAGAAATTGAGAAATTAGATGATTTGTCGTATCAAATGGCAACTTTGGGTGTTGAAAAGCTGGAAATGGGTGAAGATGCGGATGCTGCGATTGCTAAGGTAAATGAAGTCGTTAATTCGATTAAGGATAGCAATAAGCCAGCAGTCAAGGAAGAAACCAAGAAAAAAAAGACTTTGGATTTGAGCTTGTGGACTACACCTATGAGTTTTGAAGATGATGAAGAAGATGCATTTGCAGAAGTTGAAACTTATGTAGATCCAATTGATGGCAAGCAGGGTGATGAGTTGCAGAAAGCTGCTGCTAAATTGTGTAAAGCTCAGATGCCTGAATGTGAAAAAGATATAAATATGTTGCAGATGATGTATGTTCAAAGAATTAAGTCAGACTGTACAGCATATGAAAATGTTATGAAGCAGAAAAAGACGCAAAGTGCTCAGAAGTTGCAAGCTGCAGAAAAGGCTTTACGTGAAACTGCATTTGAAAAAGAACAGAATGCAAACAAGTTTGACTTAGGTCAGTGTACAATCGCATTTAAAGAATGTATGCAGACAACTGCAGGTTGTGGTACAGATTTTTCGGGTTGTGCAACTATATCTGCGTTGGATTCAACAAGTACAGTACGTAGTACAAGTAAAGCAGCCAAAAACTATCAGATTAGGGGTGCGGTTTCTAGTATAGAAGTTTCTGCATCTACTTATGATGCTTTGATGGCGAAAAAACCTTTGTGTGAAACTGTGTTGAAACAATGTACCAAGGTTGCAGATCAAGTTTGGGATGTGTTTATGCGTGAAGTTGCTCCGCAATTAAAATCTGCTGAATTAATTGCAGAAGACAAATCAAGACAAAGCTGTATTGGTAATGTTTCTGACTGCTTTAAAAAAGCATGTAAAGATAACATGGATCCAAATGACCCAGACGGCTCTTATGACATGTGTTTGTCCAGACCAGAAACAATGTTGTTCGCTTGTAAGGTTCCTTTGAATAACTGTGCTATTAATGCAGAGAGCAAAACTGCTGCTATGGCAAGTCCGATTTGGGGATTTATTGTAGCAAGACTTAATGCTATGAGAGTTGACGCATGTTCAACAGAAGTTAGAGATTGTATACAGTCAGAGGATGTTTGTGGTAAAGATTATACTAACTGTATTGGTTTGGATACATATACAATTATGGGGATGTGTCATCGCGATAAGTTGACAGCATGTTATTCTTCTTCATATGGAGACACCGTAACAGAGCAAGAAGAATATATATATTCTGTTGCTCAGGGGTTGATATTGAATATTGATAACAAAATGATTGAACAGTGTCAGGAAGCTGTGAACAAAGCTATGATTAAGACGTGTGGTTCTACAGATTCTTGCGAATCGATGTCTTTGCCAAATGGTGTTGGTCAGCATGCTTTGGAATACAAGATTTGTCAGGATGATGGAAGTGGTAACTATTCCGCTTGTGTGCAGGATATTTCATTGATTTCTGACAAGGTTTTATTAGGTGAAGCAACATTAGATGATGCTTCTCAGAGTTATCTAGACCTGGCAGACAAATATAGAAAAGAAGCAGCTGATTTGATTGATAATGGAGAAACTTTGAGTGGAGAAGTTAAACTTATGATGGCGAAAGCTATGGAGAACAGATCAAAAGCGCACAGGGTTGTTACTTATGATGGTCCTCCTATGTTCTCGGGTGTTATTGATGGTACCATAAAATGGAATAAGATTACTTTCTCGTTGGAACAACCAGATGCGAACTGTGAAATTACTTTGGATGTTGCCAATAATAACAAAACGCAAAAACATTTGTGTGCGACAGGTTTGTCTTCGGCAGTGGGTACAGCAATCTCTAGCGATAAAGCTGATGCGATTGCTTCTGACTTGGGGTCGTTGAAAAATGCGATTATGGCTACTATTCAATCAATTGAAAATGACCCACAGGTTCAGTACTGTATGACTGGTCGCAAAGTACAGGGATTGGATAAGGGAAAGAAGATTACTTCTGAAAACACTGATGGCGAAGAATTGGAAGAAGGTCGCTTCCCAGGGTTGACAGATTCTTTGAAAACAATTATCGCACAGACTGCTTTGCGTAAAGCACAAGCGAACTATGATAAGAAGTATAAAGAACTGCAAACCAAGATTTCGGAAGAGAATGTAAAGTTGGCACAACGTATTGTTGAAGTTCGCAAGGCTCAGGAACTAAAAGACAAGATTCCTGTTTTGGCAGCTTCTTGCTTGGGGCAAGCGATCTCTATAGATGGTTCGGGTGGTGATATTCAGGGTGAATACTCTGCAACCAGCTCGAACGATGAACCTTACTTTAAAGAAACAACAACTATTACATTTAATACATCGACTTTGGTATGTAGAAAGTGTGTCCGTAAACAAAACTGTACAGATAAGAGAGGATATAAAGACTGTTGTAAGATAGACTCTCGTTATTGTAAAGCATGGGAAGATCCAGTAGAAGAATGTACAGATACACAATATTAATTAGAGCTTTAGAAGATGTGTGGAAAAAATATATCAATCGTAACTTTAGCATTATGCACCGTAATTAATGGTGCATTTTGCGCACCTGCACGCAGGGGAAATGTGCAAAGGGGTAATGCTGCTGTATCAGCTGCGCCAAAAAAAGGGGGGGTGTCTGCACGTGCGGCAACAAACGCTAAGACTGCGTCACAGGCAGCTGCTCCTGCAGCTGGTAAAACTGGTGGTCGTACAACAGCTGTGCGTGGTGGTGGTGTGCCTGCTGCTTCAAAGGTACCAACGGTTTCAGCGCGTGCTGCCTCTACTCAAAAGGTTGTGAGTACAGGAACCAAAGTTGCGGGTGCTGCTGAAAATGTAGTTGTTAGTGATGATTGTAAGCAGATTTATAACGGTTGTATGGACTCTTTCTGTGTAATTGAAAACTTTAGCGGTGGTCGCTGTGTGTGCAGTGATAAATACCGTTCATTTGATAAATTGCTTGCAGAAATTGAAGAGATTGATCAAGAAGCATTTAAAATTGCTAATTTGGGTGAAAAAACAATTGAAGCCGCGTTGTCGGGTGAAACGGAAGTCAACTTTACCAGCGAAGTTAGTGCAAATAGAATATCTATCAAACAGGCTTGGTCCGATGGTGAAATTGGTGCTCAGTTAAAGAGAAAGGCACATGAAGTTTGTGCAGAAAGAATTACACAATGTGGCGATAAATTGTCTTTTATGTCTTCGGTGTATGACGGGGCAATTAACTCTGACTGTGCTGCATATAATAATGCTTTGAAAAAACAACTTAGTGATGCAAAGGCAAAAAAACGTCAAGTCGAAGGTGCTTTGCGTACAGTTGCTTTTGATAATGCGAAAAATGCAAATAAGTTTGATTTGGGGCAATGTACAACAGCATTTAAAGAATGTATGCAAACAACAGCAGGTTGTGGTAATGATTTTTCAAAGTGCGCCTCTGTTTCTGCCATTAGTGCTACTAATAGCAGAGAGAAGGATAAAAAACAAACTACTTATAAAATTCAGGGGGCTGTTTCTAATATAGAAATTTCTGCTTCTACTTATGATATTTTGGTTGCAAAAAAGCCTTTGTGTGAAGCAGTTTTTAAACAGTGTACCAAGGTAGCAGATCAGGTCTTTGATGTTTTTGTAAAAGATGTGGCTCCGCAATTAAAATTAGCTGAAACGATTGCCGAAGATAATATGAGAAAAGATTGTATCGGTAATGTTTCTGACTGCTTTAGAAATGCATGTAAAGATCATATGGATCCAAATGATCCAGATGGTTCTTATGATATGTGCTTGTCCAGACCAGAAACAATGCTGAATGTTTGTAAGGTGCAGTTGGATGCTTGTGGTATCAATAGCTCGGACCCTGTAAAAGCGCGTGAGTCTAGCATTTGGGATTATGTGTTGGCAAGACTGGCTGCGATGAAAGTTGATGCTTGTACTAATGAATTAAAAGAATGTTTAAGTTCGGAAGATAGATGTGGTGCTGATTATTCTCAGTGTGTTGGTCTAAGTACAGAACAAATTATCAGAATGTGCCCATATGATAAACTGACTGGTTGTCAAAGTGTTCATGATAAAAAACTGACATCTAATGAAGTTTATGATAATTTGAATAAGATGGTTCAAGGTATTATCTTGAATATCGATAACGAAATGTTGGCAACTTGTGAAGCTGCATTGGAAACTGCAACTAAACGCGTTTGTGGCGAAAATATGGATTGCGCAAGTCTGATAGATTTGAATACGTTTGGTACAACTTCGTTGGAATATAAAATTTGCGAATACCAATTGTATCAAGATGGTTTTGTGTTAACAGATCATTGTTTCGCAGAACAGTCTATGATTCCAGATAAAGATTTGGGACGTGTGGAAAATTCAGTGTCTGGTGAATTGGGGCCTGTAACACCTTATGCTGTGTTGATTGATGTGCCTATTTATTGGGAATCTATTTCTGTTGGTGTAGATGGTAATTTTGAAGGCTTGGATGATTATATGCAAAAGCTGGAAGATCGTAAACTATTTATGACAGACAAGCAGAAAGAACGTTTGAACAATGAATTTAGTGTGTTTAAAAAGTCATTGGATAGCGTTATGGATTCTATTGAATCTGATGTTACGGTTGCAGCATGTATGGAAGGACGCAAGGTTTCAGGTCTTAATACTGAAAAGGTTGCGCGTTTCCCAAATCTGACCAAGCAGACCCGTACAATTATGGCAGCAAAATTATTGCAAAAAGCAAAGAGTAATTATTATGCCAAATACGATAGCTTGACAGAACGTTCCTTGCAAGATTATATAAAAATTTCAGAACGTCAGGCGGAAATAGCGGGTGAAAACTTTAAAGATAGACATCGTGAATTGGCACGTCAGTCTTGTGTGAATTTGGCAGAAGGTTCTGCTATGCCAAAATCTACAACCCCTCCGGCTAGTGTTGGTGGTGGAATATTTTTGGGTATTATACTTGCATTGGCGATTACTGCGGTTACTGTTTGTACGTTTGGGGTTGGTGGTGCTGCGTCGTTAGCTTCTGTTGGTGGGCTGGGTGCTGCACAGGCTGCTGCTACTTCTACAGCCGCCGCTGCTGCTACCGCCGCTGCTACAGCTTCATTCGCTGCTACTACCGGTGGTTTTGCGGCTTCCGTTGCAGCTTCATTCGCTACAGCGGCAGCGGCTACGGCAGCTACTTCAGCTTCTGTGGTTGCTGCAGGAATTTCTGCTGCTGTTATTGGTTCTGTTGGTGCAGCTGTGTCGGCTGGTTTGGCGACAGGTATTGCTGTTGCAAATTCGGCTGCTTCAGAAGCTTTTGAGTACGCAGAAACGCAAAAACTTCGTGGTGAATACAAAGTTGAATATTGGAATTACAAAGAAGATATTACAACTGTGTTTAATCCAACTGATTTAACATGTGAAAAATGCGTTGTTTATTCTCATTGTAAGAAAACCAAAGCTCCTATGTTTGGTGAGCAATATTGTGAAACTTGGGATGAGTCTTCGAGTCCGCAATGTACAACATTACAAATGTAAGGGTAGATAAATTAACCCGCGGTTATTCCGCGGGTTTTTTCGCTGTGGTACGGAATAAAATAAAACTTGTCTTGTTTGTCTTGGGGGCTTGATTTGTGTGGTGACTGTCCCGACAATAGTGGAATAAATTTTATTCTTTTTACTTGATTTTTTAATGTTGCTGGGGTATTATTGGGGCACGCACCTTGGTGCGAAGAACACAACCACTCTGCAAAATTTGTGTCCAGATGTATTTCTGGTCTGACCGCAGGTGGCGAGGATAACAACACAAAAAAGGATAAAATCATGGCATTGCCAACATTTACTATGAAACAGTTGATGGAAGCTGGTGTTCATTTCGGTCACCATACTCGTCGCTGGAACCCTTTGATGACTCCATATGTTTATGGCGTTAAAGATAAAATTCATATTATCAATTTGAATAAAACTGCACCATTGTTGCACCGTTCTTTGGTCGCATTGGAAGCTATCGCAGCTGCTGGTGGTAAGGTTCTGTTCGTTGCTACTAAACATCAAGCAAAAGATATCGTAAAAGATGCTGCTGAACGTTGCGGTCAATTCTATGTAAATAACCGCTGGTTGGGTGGTATGTTGACTAACTGGACTACAGTTTCTCAATCTATCCGTCGCTTGAAAAAAATGGAAGCTGATGTCGAAAACGCTGAAAAATTAGGCCTGACAAAAAAAGAAGTCGGTGTAATGACCAAAGAAGTTGAAAAACTACGCGGTATTTTCGGCGGTATTATGGAAATGCATGGAACTCCACAGGCTATCGTTATTATTGACGTTCCACGTGAAATGAATGCAGTTCGCGAAGCAAAAAATTTGGATATCCCAACAATTGCTATCTGCGATACAAATGCAAATCCAGAAATGGTTGATTACCCAGTTCCAGGTAATGATGATGCTGCTCGCGCAACTCAGTTGTATTGCGACTTGTTCGTAGATGCTATCTTGTCTGGTATCGAAAAACGCTTGGGCGGTGTCGCAGGTAAAAAAATGGCATCTGAAAATATGGCAGATGCAGCCGATGAACTGGAAGATGAAATCAAAGAAAAAGAAGCCAAAGTTAAATCAAAAACAACAGCTGCTCGTGCAGAACGCCGCAGCAAATTGGCTGACAAAGCAGATAAATAATTATCTGATTTTATCTGATTAAATCGTGCAGGGGGCTTTTCCCCTGCACAAAAGAATTCTTTATAACAAAGATGGGAGAAATTACAATGGCAGAAATTACAGCAAAATTAATTCAAGAATTGCGTGAAAAAACATCCGCCGGTATGATGGATTGTAAAAAAGCCTTGATGGAAAATGATGGCGATATCCAAGCTGCTGCTGATTGGTTGCGCCAAAAAGGTATCGTAAAAGCTGCTTCTAAAGCTGGCCGCGTCGCTGCATCAGGTTTGGTTACTGTCGTTAAAAACGGTAATATGGGTTGCGTTGTTGAATTAAATGCAGAAACAGACTTTGTTGCTAAAAATGAAAAATTCCAAAAGTTGGTCGCAGATGTTGCTGCCAAAGCTGCTGAATTGCAAGGCGATTTCGATGCTACTATGGAAGCTGTGAAAGATGATATCGCTGCAACAATCTCAACAATTGGTGAAAATATGAACTTGCGCCGTATCGCAAAAGTTAATGGCGATAAAATCTATACTTATATCCACAATGCATTGGTTCCAGGTATGGGGCAAATCGGTGTCGTCGTTGCTATCAACGGTTCAGATGATAAAATCGATGAAGTCGGTACAAAAGTTGCTATGCACGTAGCTGCTAATAAACCAGAATTTATGACAGTTGCTGATGTTGATCCAGTTGCTGTAGAACGCGAAAAGAAAGTTTTTATCGAATCTGGCGCAACTGCTGGCAAACCAGAAAATGTTGTCGAAAAAATGATCGAAGGCCGTATTAAAAAATACTATGGCGAAAGCGTTTTGGAAGAACAACCATTTGTTATGGACCCTTCTAAATCAGTTAAAGATGTTGTTGCAGAAGCTGGCGGTAAATTGGCTGGATTCGCATGCTTCGTTTTGGGTGAAGGTATCCAAAAACGTGAAGACAACTTGGCTGACGAAGTTGCAAAAATGTTGGGCTAATATTTATTATTCCAATTGATAAAAAAAGACCGCCGAGTAGTGGTCTTTTTTTTATAATTCAGATAGGTCTTGGATGACTTTTATGCCTTCGGATTCCCACTGTGGAATCAAAGTTTCAATGTCCATAATGTTTTGTTCCGCCAAGTATAATACAGGGGTTACTTTGAACTGTGCAGCAATTTCTTTTACAGAATTAATAGGAGATGGAATGCTTTTGCCGGTCGCAAACCAATTTTCATTGTCTGTAACCCAAAAATCCGAATCGTTGTGGACTGCTATTGCCTGAGTGTCTGTAACAATAAGGCCGTTAACAGTAGAGTATTTGATGCCGGCTTTGTCTAGGTGTTCGGTAATGCTGTTTGTTTGTGTGTCTGTTGTGCTGTCTTCAAAGTTAAAGTCTTTGAATATAGGCATGCTTTCTTCTTGGATGTCTTCTATTTCTTCGGGCGAGAAAGAAATGTCGAAATCTGTAGGGATAGGTAGCTCGGTTTCTTGTTCTGTTGCTTCAGAATTTGAAGCGATAGAAGTTGGAGATTTTATTTGTATGTCCAAGGGATGGTTTTTTGCACGCGCAAATGCAGGACGTATTTCCAAAGGTATGTGGGAAAAATCCTCTGCTTTTTCGTCTTCTTTATTTTCTTTGGAGTCTTCTTGTTTTTTTGGTTCTTCTGATTTTTTGCCTAGTTTAGGTAGCGGAATCGTAATTAATGGTTTTTTTGTGCGTATGATAATCGTGCTTGTTGATAGGTATATCGGGAGAATAGAGAGTAGTAATGCTCCAAAGACAAAACCTATGAAACCGTGGAGGTGAGCGTGTGATAATATGTGCCAGTGATGTCCTTTGAATATGTTGAAACCAAACATAAAATACAATAAAGACCATACGGCTGCTGTGTAACACACTGTCCAGTTTACAAAGTGCTTGTGGTTTTTGAAAAAGTTAATTATTTTGCTCATAAAAACATTATAGACAATGCTTTTATTTTGTCAATGCTAAATAAATATAAGTAAATATGTAAAAATTGCTTTTTTTATAATGTTTTTTATGTTATAGTATAAGAGATATTTCAAGGGAGGATTAAGTGTTTAAAATCTTGCAAGTGTTTGGATTGTCAGCTGTATCGGCTGTTGTATGTATGTTGACAGGGGGCGCAGAAGCGGCCACTGGACGTGCAGCATATGAGAGTGTTCGTGCTGGTGGTATGCAATCTTCAGCGATTCGTATGCCAAGCATGCCAACAATGCCTATTGTCGGCGGAATGAATCTGCCTGGCAGTGGTAACGGCGGTGGTAATGGTGGCGGCGGCAACGGCGGCAACGGCGGCGAAGGCGGTGGCGAAGGCGGTGGCGAAGGCGGCGGCGGCGAAGGTGGCGGCGAAGGTGGTGAAAATGCCCCTGTAGAATGTCCAGACGGTGGTCAGAAAAATTCAACTTATACAGTTGATAAATGTATGCAAGATGTTTACAACTGTGTAAATGGTGGCGCTTTGCCAAATGGTATAAACGGTTTGTTTAACGAAGAATTGCGCGCTTCTATTATTAACGGTATGGGGCTGTGTTATGCTCAGGTTGATAAGTGCGTGTCCGAAGTTAGACGTAACTGTAGTCGTGTTTATGGCTCTAGTGCTGATGTATGGATTGACTTTAACTCCCGCAAGGTTCAACCAGAATATTATAACTTCGTTTTGCGTAAAACAGGTTTGACTCCAAAACAGGCTGAAAACACTTGCTTGTTGTTGGATAGAAACGTGTTTGGTAAATCTTTTGCTGCCGTTAATGCAGATGACAAAGTTACAAGCGAATATAACCAAGGTATCGGCGCTTATAACAGTCAAGAAGGTGGCAAACTGACAAAAGATATGCCAATGGGCGTTGCTGTTAACACAAAAGGTGAAGTTGATGCACAACGTGGTCATTATGCTCGTTGGGATGCAACCGAAGGTGAATGCTTGATCCGTGTTGCTGCATATAATAAAGATAAGCAAATTACAAACAACTGGCTGTTTGGTGCATTGGGTGATGACATGGCAGCAGAAGTTTGGGAGCCAGCAGGCGAAACATTTACATGTAATAAAGATTTGTTCGGCTTCTCGTTGATGAAACAAACAGAAACGGCTGCTTTGGTAGGTGTTGCAGGTGGTGCTGTTTTGGGTGCAAGTGTCGGTGCAGCAGCTGGTGCTGGTGTTGCAAGGAAAAACGAAGATATTTGCTCTCGCAGAACATATCGTGAAGAATTGTTGGCTGATATCAAGAAATCAGGTCAAATGTTCACTTTGAACCGTTTCTTGGATTCGGACTTGAAAAGCACAACTTATGAATTGACAGAAGCTTTGTGTAGAAAAATTGTCGAATTGCCAGATATCTATAATCTTTACGATGCTCAGGTTTCTCTTTGTTTGGAAGGCAAGACCAGTGGCAATATTGCGGTCGGCGCTGAATACTTCCAAATAGAATGTAACCGTTATACAGATGCAAATTCTTGTTTACAAGATGTTGTTCAAACAGCAGTAGATACTGGTCAGACTGTTGTGAACCAAATTGCAGCCGAAGAAGGTATTGCTGCAGACAATGTTGTGCCAGGGTTGGCCCAGGTGTTACAGCGTTGCTTGGTTTCACAAACATCAGTCAATGGTATTTATATGGTTAAGAGGGATGATAGAGGTTCTTGTGCTATAGCTAATCAAGTTTTGAAAGCTTTGAACTATAAAACATTTGTTATGGGTGATTGTACATTCAAAAACTTGGATAAAATTAGTCTAAGTTATGATAGAGGAATTACTTGTAGCGGTGGTGGTAACGAATGTCGTTCTGCTGAAGAAATCAGAGAACAGTTGGATGGCATGCGTTCTGCTTTGAATGCGATTAACATAAAGTCAGCAGAAAGCCGTAAAGCAACAATTGGTAAGGGGGCTGCAATTGGTACTGCGGTTGGTGTAGGAGCAGGTGGTGTAGCAACTGCAATTACAGCTTTGGTTGAACATAGCAATATTACTTGTCATGTTGGTGATAACTTGGCTCAGGTTGCATTGAACAAATCCTATTCTATTGATACATTGAAAGAATTTTATGTAAAATGGAATTTGAATTTGCCAGATGTTACTGTTGCAGCAGCAGGTACAGCTGTTCAAGATATGGTAACATGGGCAGATGCTTGTTCTAAATATACAACCCCAGAAGATTGTGCAGAAGGTCAGTTCTATTTCAAGAATTCTAATGGTGCTATGGAATGGTTGTATTCTGCTTGTGAATATGATGAAGGTACATCAACTTGTGTTCCAAATCATACTCTGACAAGATCTTATGGTGTGAAATAAAAAAAATCCCCCAACGGGGGATTTTTTATTGGTAAATTTATTTTGTAAGTGATATTTTTCACTTATGAAAAAAGATATTCCTGATTTTAGTTTAGAAGTCGCTGTAAATAGTGATTTTGTTGCAGGTGTAGATGAGGCAGGACGCGGACCTTTGTGTGGGCCCGTGGTTGCTGCTGCTGTTATATTTAAAAATCATAATGTCGATATCCCTGTGATAATTCGTGATTCAAAACAAATGACAGCACGACAACGCGCTGTGGCTTATGATTGGATTGTTGAAAATACTGTTTGGGCAGTGGCGGAATGCTCGCCTGCTGAAATTGATGAACTTAATATTTTATGGGCTTCGATGTTGGCAATGAAGCGCGCTGTGGAAAAATTGTCTGTTAAACCGCAATATTGTTTAATTGATGGAAATAGGGTGCCCGAGGGACTGAACGGTCAAGGTGTCGTCAAAGGTGATGCAAAGTCTTTGTCGATTGCTGCTGCCTCTATTTTGGCCAAGGAAACACGCGATAGATTAATGCATGATTTGGCAAAACAATTTCCACAGTATATGTGGGATAAAAATGCAGGGTATCCAACAAAATCTCATTTACAGGCAATCGAAATCTATGGTATAAATGAGCATTATAGAAAAAGCTTTGGACCAGTAAAGGAAAGGATAAAAAATGAAAATTCGCACAATTGAACATGTTGATGTTTGTGGAAAGTTTGTACTGTTGCGTGATGACTTTAATGTGCAGATAGTTGATGGGAAAATTACAGATGCTTTTCGTATCGAACAAAGTATGCCTACGATAAAAGCTTTGCGTGATGCAGGTGCCAAGATTGCTATTGTTGCGCATCGTGGACGTCCAAAAGGACAGCGAAATATGGAATATACTTTGCAACCAATCGCAGATTATATGAATGTTCCTTTGATTCCAGATTGTTTAGATAAAGATTTTTTAAGTTCTATGCAAAATGGTGATGTTGTACTGTTGGAAAATGTTCGCTTTTATGAGGGTGAAGAAAAAAATAGTCCAGAATTTGTAGCTGAATTAGCCAAAAGGTTTGACTTGTTCGTTAATGATGCGTTCGCTGTGTCGCATCGTGCGCATGCAAGTACAGTTGGTGTTGCAGAAATATTACCTTCGTATGCTGGCAAGTTGTTGGCAGACGAAATAAAACATCTGACAGCTGTTATGGAAAATCCGAAACGTCCAATGTTGTCTATTGTTGCGGGTAGCAAGGTTTCTACAAAAATCGGTGTTTTAAAAGCTTTGGCAAAATTGTCAGATACTTTGATTATTGGTGGTGCATTGGGAACTACTTTTAATTATGCAATGGGTGCAAAAGTTGGTAACTCTTTGTACGAAGCAGAGCAAAAAGATACTGCGTTGGAAATATTGGAATTTGCAAAACAAAATAACTGTGAAGTATTGTTGCCTTTGGACAAAGGGGTGGCAAAAGAATTTGCGCGTGATGCACAACGCTTTAATAAAGATTTCACTCAAATAGAAGCAGATGATGTTATTATCGATGCTGGTATTGCAACTACGGAACGTGATACAGAGGCTATCAGACAGGCTAAAACTGTTATTTGGAATGGTACTGTCGGTATGGCAGAGTGGCAACCTGTTTGGTCTTTTGGTTCTTTTGCGTTGGCAGAAACTATTGCTGAACAAACACGTGCAGGTAAGCTGGATAGTGTTATTGGCGGTGGTGATACTGTTGCTGCATTAGAAGCATGTGGTGTAAAAGATGATATTACTTATGTTTCTACTGGGGGCGGTGCTTTCTTGGAGTTTATAGAAGGTCGTACATTGCCAGGAATTGCAATACTGGAAGACAAATAAAAATCCCCGTTCGGGGATTTTTTTATTTGGAATTTTGTTGCATTTGCATGCTGTGTATAGGGTTGTTTTTTATAATTTTTTCCATCGCGTCTATTTTTATTTCTAGGTTGTCTAGTTGTTTTTCTAACTCTGCTGTAACGATATTGCTGATGTTTAATGGTATTAAAACAGATTTCCTTATCTGTTGTAATGACATTTTGCTTGGTAATGCCATTGATATTTGTGGCACATTAATCATGTGTTTCGATATGTATTCTTGTTGCTTGTCTGCGTTTTTATTGCACTTGTTCACTATGTTTAAAATGTTTTTTGGTACATTGTGTGCCTTGTTGTCGTTTGCAATTTTTACATTTGTCATAAAAAGTAGAATTTTGTTGTATTCTGCTGTGCTCAAATATATGTTGCAAAAGTAAGGCTCGAATAAATATATTTCTGGATGTTTTTTTATTAGTGTTTCTAGTCTTTGTAGTTGTTCTTTGGTTGCTTCTTGTTTGCGATGCAGGTACTGTATTTCGATTGCTTCTACATAGTTTTGAAACAGCTGTTGTGTGTATTTATGATTGTATTGTTTAGGATGTGATTTATGTGTGCGGGATACAAAACATAAATATGCACGATTATATACCATTGCTAAATTTACGCGCGCAGAAATGTTTTTGTATTCTTGAATAACATAATCTTGTGGTTGCTTAATTTGAATCTCTTTATCAATTACGGAACCAGATATAATGTGATTGTTAAAGTTGTTAATCAATGTGGTTAGTATGTTGATAGACTGAAAGTGAGTCTTTTGATTGTTGTAATCACGAATCATATTAGCGGTTGCTACAAATATAGAAGAGTATAATTTTGTTATCTCGTGATTGTTTTGATATTGCTGCGCAAAGTTCATAAAATTAGAAATACAATTGATATGTGTTTGCGATTTGCCAATTTTGGCCGTGTCAGATAGCGCAACGCGTAAAGCTTTGGTTAGTATTTCAACAGGATATTTTAATTTTGTCAGATTGCTGTGTGTCGCTACAAAGTTAAATGCAACTGTGTCAGATATTTCATTGGTGCGTTTGTTAATGGCAGTAAATATAATATCTTCTTTGTCTGCTATGTTTAGCTTTTTTTGCAGTGTAGGAGATATATGTTTTGCCAAGTATTGGGCATCTGAAATGGATAAGCATAAACTTTCATACATATATAAAGGGTTTTCCATTATTGTCATTAACTGTACAACATTTTGGATATTATGCTTGGATGGGTTTTTGTTGTAACTTTTTATAAGCTTGTTGTATATGTCTTTGTCTGTGTCGTTATACTGAATCGTTTTCGCTGGTGTTTTTTTATTAGGCGAATATGTCGTGGTCTTTTTTGTCTGTGGAATTGTATCGCCTGAATGCTGACCCGCAGCGTGTGCAGTAGGGGATAAGCCTAAAAAAGTTAGCGGTAATAACAATTTTCTTAGTTTCATAAGATATATTATAAGACATAAAGCATAATTTGTCAAAGAAACCCCATAATTTTATTTATGGGGTTGTTTTTTGTTTAGTCTATTCTTACAGAAAATATCGTTTGCTGTTTTATAGAATCCAGAGGGTGATATTGGAAGTTTATTTTTGCAAAATCGATTTTACTCATGTCGATACTGCGAATCGTTCTGTTGTACATCGTATGATAATAAATAATTTTGTTCTTTAAGTTTGTTGCGACAGTCCATTGAGTCGCAGCAGGCATGTCTGTTGGAGATTTGCCAACTGCAAATTGAACACCTGATGGAACATCTACATTGTTTAAAATGTGAAATGCCTGTTCAACTGATTTTTCTCCGGTTGGCTGTTCTAGCGCAAATGTTTTCAAAAACGCTGCACGAACAAAACGAGATGGTGGTGTAAAGTCGCCAGGCAATCCGCGCAGGCCAGAACCTGAACCAAATGCTCGCAGTGTTATTGGACCAAAAGGAGTTGGTCCTGCAGTGCCTGGATGTAGATTGACATAGTTGTTAAGGTTGGTCATGTGCCATGGAAAACCAGGAGAGTTTGTTAGAACTCCGATTTCGTTTTCGTAAAAGTTTGGTTTGCCGTCAACAATTTCTAGGACTACTTGGCGACCTGATGGTTCTGTAATTCTCCAATGAACAGTCGAAGCTGTTGGATCTATATTTATTATGCGTACATCGTTGATAGCTGCTTTGACTTGGTCGATGCTTGAAAAACGAGATAATATCCATGATACGACTTGAAAGTCCGCCAGTGATATATCTTTGCTTTTTTCGTTATATTGTTGGTATTTGCCATAGTTTGGAAAGTAGAATAGGGCAGCAGATAGTCCTGCTTCGTTTGTGCCATCGACTACAAATTCGGGTTGGTCAACAGATATACCTGCGTAACCATACAGTGATATAAAAGTCAGACCGTCCATTGTGCCGTCTGGCAATAAAGACTGCTGAGTGTAACCGCGTGGTACGATTGTGTACAGATTGTTCATTTCTGCGCCAGACCAATCCATTGTGCGCGCAACAACAGTAGAGTTGTCTTTGGATTTTAGTGTTATCCCTGTGCATGCGCTGGCATTTTGTGCCAATGCAACACAAAGAGATAATGTTGTGAAAAATAATGCTTTTTTCATAGTGCTTCCCCCTTTGATAGAAATTATTTATACTTTCAGGGGATTTTGCACTAGGTACGTTTTGCTAACTACATAGAAAGCAAAGGGGTATAAATTTTCATAATTTCATCGTGGTTTGCATACATTTCAAGAAAATCTATTGTAGAACAAATAAGCTCTATTTGTTCATTTGACCACTTGTATTCAGGGTTGTTACGCAATAAAGTATCAAAAAATTCTTGTACTGTATAATCGTTTGGATCTTCGTGTGTAATGTATCTTTGTTCAAAACTGGCGCTGAACCAGTCGCAGACCATTTCTATTAATGTGAGATTACTTATTTCTGAAACATCGGCATAATGCTCAAGATGATGGGCTTGGGTTGCGTGATGTTCTGCACGCATTGTTCGGCAAAACTCGATATATGTTTCTGGAATATTATATTCTGGATGATATCTTGCATAGTTCGTGTATGAATAAGCAATCATCATTGGACCGGAATTTTTATCATTATCATGCTCTGGAAAATGATAGCCCAATAAGGCAGCATGATAGTTCAAGCAATCTATATGCGCTTGTGTGCGCTTAAGATGAAATTCGTTAATAGTTTCGATGGGTATTGACATAACAGGAATTATATCACAAATTTTTTAAAAAATTAATTTCAAAATAAAAATAAGATGCGTATAGCGCGCCCCGTATAGGGGCATAGTTTAACGGTAGAACTCCGGACTCTGACAGCCCATATGCTACACAACAAAAAATCCCAGATTTCCGCATAATACAGTCTGAATTACGGGCAAAAATGGCCGTTTAACATTTGTGCATGTCACTGCATCTAGGTTGGTTTAAGTTGGTTTGTATATGGTTTCAGTTTTACATATTTTTACACACAAATTTTGGGCTTTATTTTATATCAACAAACAATTGACCTTTGATAAAAATATGGTATAAAAGACAAGCAGTTTAACAATTAAAAAACTAGGTGGAAAAAAATGAAATACAAAACACAAAAAGAATTAGACAGCCGCCTAGATATTTGCGCAATTGAAAATAGATGCGCAAATTTCTGGGAGAATACGAACACGTATGCATACGATGCAACTGCTTCTCGCGTCAATTCTTTTGTCGTCGATACTCCACCACCAACCGTATCTGGTTCTTTACATGTCGGGCATATTTTTAGTTATACACAAACAGATTTAATTACGCGCTTTCAGCGCATGTGTGGCAAATCCGTATTTTATCCAATCGGTTGGGATGATAATGGTTTGCCAACAGAAAGACGCGTTCAAAATTACTATAATATCGCATGTAATCCAAAACTGCCTTATGATCCGGATTTTACCCCAGCGCATAATCCAGATGATAAATCGCCACGTCGCGAGGTTTCACGCCGCAATTTTATAGAGGCTTGTAAAATATTGACCGAACAAGATGAAAAGGTTTTTGAAGATTTATTCCGTAGAATTGGGCATTCTTATGATTGGAACTTGAAATATTCAACAATTAGTGACGAGGCAATTAAATTATCACAGGCATCGTTTATTGATTTGTTTAATAAAGGACATACACGTTCTGTTTATGCGCCAACAATGTGGGATGTGACTTTTAGGTCTGCGATTGCACAGGCAGAGGTTGAAGACCGCGAAGTTGATGGTTTTTTTCATGACTTGGAATTCAAAGTTCAAGGATCAGATAAAACATTTGTTATTGCAACAACAAGACCAGAATTATTACCTGCTTGTATTGCAATTGTTGCACATCCAGATGATGAAAGATATGCGGATTTATTTGGTAAAAATGCGATAGTTCCATTGTTTGATGTGATTGTTCCTATTGTACCATCTGAACATGCAGAAAAAGATAAAGGTACAGGTATTATGATGGTCTGCACATTTGGTGATGCCGCAGACGTTGCGTGGTGGAAACAATCTGGCTTGCCAATTAAACAAATTATTGGACTAGATGGTCATTTGATGGATGTTAAATTTGGCGAAGATGCATTTGAAACATTAAACGAAGATAAAGCCAATAAAAATTATTCTCAGTTGACGGGATTGTCTGCCGCAGATGCAAAACGTAAAATCGTTGAGTTATTACGTGCTGATGGTGCTTTGTTAGGCGAACCACGACCAATCAAGCATTTTGTAAAGTTTTATGAAAAAGGCAATTTTCCATTAGAATTTGTATCTTCGCGCCAATGGTTTATAAAACTGTTGGAACATAAAGATGAATTAGTTGATGCAGGTATGAAAATCAACTGGAAACCATCTTTTATGCAGGCGCGTTTTGTTGATTGGGCAAAGAATTTGAATCAAGATTGGTGTATCAGTCGTCAAAGATTTTTTGGTGTGCCGTTCCCTGTTTGGTATAAGTTAGATAATGCTGGCAACCCAGATTTTGATAATCCAATTATTGCAGATTTAGACCAGTTGCCTGTTGACCCAATGAGTATGGCACCACGTGGTTATACAGAAGATATGCGCGGAAAAAATGGTGGGTTTATCGGTGACCCAGATGTTATGGATACTTGGGCAACCAGTTCATTGACACCACAGTTGGCAATGTCTATTGCGCCAAAGGGGTCGGATTTGTCTTTGCCAATGGATATCAGACCACAGGCGCACGAAATTATCCGGACGTGGGCATTTTATACCGTAGCCAAAGCACTATTACATGAAAATAAATTGCCATGGTACAATGCTTTGATAAGTGGCTTTATCTTGGACCCAGATAGAAAGAAAATGAGTAAGTCCAAAGGCAATGTGGTGACACCTGCACACTTGATAGACCAATATTCTGCAGATGCGGTTCGGTATTGGGCGGCCAAGGCGCGTTTGGGTATGGATACTGCATTTGATGAAAAAATGATGTCACAGGGGCATAAGTTTATCGTCAAATTGTTTAATGCCAGTAGATTTGTGTTCGGTATAGTCGGCAATAGTTCTGTTGTTGCAGAATCTGACTATAAGAAATATATCACAAACCCAATGGATAAGTCTTGGTTGCATACTGTGGCGGATGCGTCTGCAACGGCAACACGTGCATTCAATGATTATGATTATGCAACCGCGTTGGATGTAATGGAATCACGTTTTTGGAATTTTTGTGATAACTATTTAGAAATAGTAAAGACCCGTGCGTATTCAGATGATAGTTCTTCTGCAATTGCGACACTGATGTTCACGATTGATGTATTTGTAAAGCATTTTGCACCATTCTGTCCGTTTATTACCGAAGAAATCTTTCAATCTAGACCATGGGGAACAAGTGAAAAATCTTTACACAACCAGTCGTGGATTATGGAAGAAGACTTTGTTGGCATAACCGCAGATGATAGTGTTTTATATGATTCAACAGTAAAAGTTGTTTCAGATATTCGTGGTGCAAAATCTGAAAATGGCAAATCTCAGAAAACACCTGTATTATCCATAACAATATCTGCACCAGCACAAATCTGTGATATCTTACGTACAGGCGAAACAGATTTGATAAATGTGGGTAGTGTTGTCCCATCGGGTATAAAATATGTAGATGCGCCTGAATTTGCGACATCTGATATTGTACTTGATATGGATTTTGTTCAGATAAAAAAATAATAAGAAAACAATATGAAAGGCGACCTTTTGGTCGTCTTTTTTATTAAAAAGTAGTGTTCTTTTGAGTATTTTCCAGACCGGCGGACTAGCGGAACAATGGTCTGGAAAAATTAAAAGTGTTGGAAAAGTGGCGGTTTTAATGTAAAATCAAGGCGATGGCAGTTGTTTTTGTACATATTAAATACATATTTTACATGTGTAAAAGTGCTTTCGTTTTGCAAAAAATTTTACATATTTTTTACATAGAAAAAACTTTCCGCTTGCATTGAAAATAAAAAAGCCTTATAATCCGCGGTGCTTGGGGCATAGTTTAATGGTAGAACTCCGGACTCTGACTCCGTCAGTGTTGGTTCGAATCCAGCTGCCCCAACCAAGATAAAATAAAAATGTCCCGATGGGACATTTTTTTTGTTTTTTTAATTATTTGTGTTACAGTAATTTATCATAAAAGTAAAAGGATGTTTGTATGCAGTTGCGTTATATAACTATGTCGGATCCACGTGAAAATTTATCTATAGAAAAAACAATAGATTTATTGCATATGTCGCCGTTGGCGGAATTGGGCGTTCAAGCACACCCAAGTGCGATGTCGCTTGGGTTGCCTCGTAATGGTTGGATGAATCGTTTGCTGGATGCTGTTGAAGGGTTAAAAAATCAGCCTAATATTGCACTGCATGTAAATTATGAATGGTGTGATTATATGGCTGAGGGGTTGGTCCCAAGTGAAATAGCTGGCTGGTTGGCACGTAAAAACACAAAAACAAATAAGCCTTTGATACAACGTATTCAATTAAATATTGGTGATGAAACGACAACTTTTGAGATGTATAAGATTGTCGGGCTGCTTAGGTGTTTTCCTGATCGTGAATTTATATTTCCGTTTAATCAAAAAGTAAAGCCTCAAATTGATTTGTTAAGAAAATATAACAAGAATTTTAAATTGTTGTTTGATGGCTCTTATGGTGTTGGTAAATTGCCAGAGCGTTGGGATATGCCTGTGTATGACGATATTGAATTTGGTTATGCTGGTGGCCTGTCGCCTGATAATGTAAAATGTAACTTGGATAAAATATCTGGAAACTTGCAAAAAGAATATAAGACTTGGATTGATGCTGAAGGTCAATTGCGACGCGCAGGGGCATTTGATATAGAGCTGGCTCGTAACTATTTGCGAAATGCACTAAGCTGGAACAAGTCCAATATTAAATAGTTGCAGATAAATTGATTCTATAAAAAACGCCCCATTTGGGGCGGTTTTTTGTGCAAATGTTGTTTACAGCTTTTTTTGACATGCTTTTGTACAACTTTTATCGCAGTCGCTGTGAACGCTTTGTTTTGTGGTTGATTCTGCAAAAGTTTCTGTTTTGGTGTGTTCTGTATATTCAACAGATGGTTCGATTCCGTTGGCTGTATCTGTGGTACTGACTTCAAATGCAAATTCATCTTGTGGCATCATAAAAGAATCTTTGTTTGTAAAACATTTGCATAAGAATAATTCTGTGGTTGTTGTTTTGACAACTTCGCCATTTTGTTCTGTTGTAGTAATTGTTTTTGCATTTCTGAGACACAAACCAGAAGCTGCGGTAGCTTCGGTGTTGTTATCGCATGCGCATAAGCATAATAGGGCAGATAAAATAAATAATTTTTTCATTGTTGTCTCCTTGGTTATTAGAATTTTATAAAAATAGGATTGTTTGTACAAGTGTTATTTTTTATGGTATAATGTCTTTGTCTGGAATAAAAGGGAGAGAGTCTATGAAAAAAATGTTGTTTTTATTGCCTGTTATTGCACTTGCTGGATGCGACAGTGCGACTTCTGATGTGGAGTTGTCTTGTGAAGTGGATAAATATTGGTCGAATGTAAATGCTTTGTATTTAAAAAATGCTTATGGAGATTTTGATACAAATGATACAAAAATAAATGTGAAAGTTACTACTTATGAAGATTATGCGAAAGTTACAGTAGATAATATAACAACCGTATTTGAAAAAGTTATAGAAGCTAAAGATCACGGTGAATTTGGATATGTTCGTCTATCTTATAAAGGTAATTTCCCTGGTTCTGAAAGAACTGCGTTGTTGAGTATTTATGCCGATATCGCTGATAAGCAAATTTTGCAGTATGACCTTAATTTTATAGGAGAAAAAACAACTAATGCAGAAGGTAGAGAATATAGCATAGGGCATTTTTGTCAGCCTGTGAAAGAAGAATATATAGGTAGAAATTGGAGTGCTAAAGTACCTTTTAATCATAATTATAAAATGCCAAATAAAATAGAAAGATGCATAAATGATATTACTAAAAAAATATATTGTATGAATACTCAATGTAATCAGTTAGCATTGCAGATTGGTGTTGAACATATTGTGCTGACCCAGAAAGATGCTTTGTTGCTTTCACAAAATTGGGATTATTCCAATATGAAGCTATATCAAAACGATGGAGTAATAGAAGATCATGAAAAAGATGCTTGCGAAGTTTTGTATAAAATAAATCAGTTTATCTATTCTGACTCGAAAGCAGTTCAAACTGTGCGTCAGGCTATAAAAGATTGTGGAGATGAATGTGCTGCTGTTTTGGCAGAAGGTAAAAGAAAAGACTTTTTGATACGTGTGCCTGCAACTGAAGATTTGTATAAGATTACAAATAAACCCGCAAATGCAAAGTTTTTGTCTGTGAATGAAGCGCAACAATATGTTCAGGATGGTTATTGCTTGATAAATGTTGTGCCACTGGCGTCATGGAAATTATTAGGAAAACCAGAACGCACATGTAATTATCGTGTTTATTGTGGTTCTGCTAACCTTATGTCTTCCGATGAATTCTATGCAGTAGAATTGTGTGAGGAATAAGTTTTTGCAAAGTTGTGTTTTATGTAAAAAAAACGCCCCGTTTAGGGCGGTTTTTAAAATGGGATATCGTCACCGATTTCAGAAACTGATATTTCTTCGCGTGGCTGTAGTGCTGCTGGTGCGCTGGAACCATAGTCGCCACCTTCAACTGTTTTTGCACCAGACAAGATGACCATTTGACCCGCAAATTGATTCAATACAACTTCGGTTGTGAACATATCTGCGCCAGATTGATTTTGCCATTTGCGTGTGCGTAATGAACCTTCTAGATATAGTTTTGTGCCTTTTTGCAACATGCGTTCTGCAACTTCGACCAAGTTAGAATTAAAAATAACAACGCGATGCCATTCTGTTTGTTCTTTCTGTTCGCCTGTTGCACGATCGCGCCAACGGTCAGATGTTGCTAATGAAAAACTGACAACTTTTTGACCATTGCCCATTGTGCGAACCTGAGGTTCTTGGCCAATGTTTCCAACTAAAATAACCTTATTTATACTTCCTGCCATAATCGCTTCCTTTGTTAATTGTTTTTTTTCTATGATTTATTTGAGCAATTATGATGTTAAAAAGCAAGTTTTTTTTAGAAGCGAATGTTTGTTTTAGTTAAAATATAAAACTCGTCTGTGCCATAAGGATTGTCAACAAAGCCCATAGTTACAGATTTGTATGAAGCGCTGTATTCTATTGACGGTGTGGAAACCATATCAATTGTGTGGTCGCTAAATACATAGTCTCCATTAGCATTGCGACTTGATAGGGTGTGTAATTGCATGTCGCCACCAATAATTGTGTTTGGGGTGCCAACTGAAAAACTGAAATCTTTATACTGGATAGCAATGTTCGCAGATGCTGTGTATATGCTAGAAAAATCGGATATAATAGATTCTGGTGTGGTTTCTGGGTTCATTGTGCCAAATGTTGTGCGGTATGATAAAGTAATTTGACCCAGGTTGATTTTGTCTTGGAAACCAATAAAACTTAAAATGTCGTGTGATTTTGTCTGTAAAATGCCGCTGGCATTTAACATGTCTGTTTGCTTAAAGCCAATTTCAATGTTGCCAATTTTTACATTGTTGATGTTGTTGTCTTTTAGTCTTTCAAAACCAATGCCGCGATTTTTGATGGTGATATTGTCGTTCAAGTTCGTTTCAAAAGCACGACCAAAGCTGTCAACAAAAGACAATTTGATATTTCTTGCTTTTATTTGATTACCGATTGTGCTTCCCAAGCGAGAGTTCTGCATGGCGATATTAGAGCCGTCTGCCAAAGGAACAGTTGTTGCGCCAACAGGGCGGGTAGCGCGCTCCATATCCAGCATGCCATGACCGTATATTTTATCAACACCGATATCGCCTAAATCGCGAGCTGTAGTGAATAGCAAGTTTGTGATTTCACTTGATTTCATGTATGGAAATGCTTCGCGAATAACTGCAATCGCTGCGGATACAATTGGTGCTGCAAAGCTGGTGCCATTCAAGTCTTTGTTTGATTGGCTTGATTTTAGGTCTGTGCCAGGTGCTGTTATACAATAGTTCATAGTAACACCACACGCATTACTAAATGTTGCCAAAGATTGTGTTTCGCTGTCCCATGCAACTACATTTACAAAGTGGCCTTTTAATTCTGGAATAACGCGTGGCATCGCAGATAAAGAACTTGATTGATAATTGTATTCATTGCCGGCTGCCCAAACGAAAATAGCATCGTGTTGTGTGGCGGCTTGTGTTAAAGACTCTACAAAATGTGGGTCGGTCATATATTCAAATTGAGAACGAGAATAAACTTCGTTCGCAAAAGAGCTTGTATCAGCCCAGCTGAAATTATAAATGTTAGCACCTTGGGCAGAAGAAATAATGTTGCCGATTTCATAAAATGATTTAAATTTGTCTTTTGAATCTGATACTTCGTACAATTCGACTTTTGCATCAGGTGCAACTTGGTCTGTTGCAATGTGTACAACTGCGTTGCCGTGAGGTGTATCAATGCCAGAGTCAAATACAGCAATAGTTGAATTTTTCCCAGTGTAACCACGTGCCAAAGAATAGCCTAAACGAATTTCATCGTATTGAACTGCGTTTCGTGTATATGAGTTTTGACCGATTGCGCTGGCATAACGAGAATAGTCGATGTCGTTGCCAACTTCGTCATAAGAAGTGCGAGTTGTTGTCGCTTTTGATGGGGTGGCGGTCGAATTGCTGCTGGATGTACTGCTAAACAAAGCTAGTGCGCCGCCAATTAAAACCAGGCCACCACCAGCAACTGTTGTGCTGGTTGCAAAAGACAAGTGATTTGTATTAGAGCATTTTTCAGGATTTGAAAGACGGTACATATCATTGCTACATTTGTTTTGAGCTGCAACAGCAGGTGCAATCATAATTGCACAACTAATAAATGCTGACAAAAATGTTCTATATGAACTCAATCGTTTTCTCCATGCTTGGCAGGTAACATACCCACACATTATTAATATAATACAAATACGCAGTTTGTCAATGTTTAGCAAAGGTTCCTAAACAAAAGTTTGCAGGGGGATGTTATGATGAATTTACGGAAACAACCAAAGGGGAAGAATATGAAAAAAATTTCTATATCAGTATTAAGTGCAGTGTTAATGTGTGGCTCTGCTTTTGCAGACTTTGAAGAGGTGGTAGTGGTAGAGCAGGTGGCAAATCCAAGTGGTGGTTTTGTTGCCGGAGAAGAGACTATTGTTACCGTAAAACAAGTGAATGAAATGCGTGATGATGTTCCTGTTATTGTAAAAGGGCGTATCTTGCAACGAATCGGAAATGAAAAATATTTGTTCGAAGATAATACAGGGTCTATCACAGTAGAAATAGATAATGAAGATTGGCGTGGTCAAACTGTTGCTCCGACAGATACTGTGAAATTATACGGTGAAGTTGATAGGGGAATTTTTAAAACACAAATTGATGTGGATTATGTCGAGAAAATGTAAATTTGTGGTTATTTGCGTGTTGCCCAAAAAACAGACCATAACCAACCGATAATAGACCAACCAAAAACCCAACTGCCAAGACGGACGGCGTGCATGTCTGGTTTGCCTTTGCCGTTTTGGCGGGCAATCCAAGCGGGTGCCAATATTATGGCGATTAAAATCAATACGCAGACTGCGTATTTTGCGAATAGTAAAATTGTAGTTATATCAATCATTTTTATATTGAAAAGGGGGCGTTTGCACGGCCCCCCAATTCTTCTTCCTGGTGCGATTATATACCATATTTTGCGTTCTTGTCCAGTTCTTCTTCTATGCGAATTAACTGATTGTATTTTGCCATACGATCAGTGCGAGACATAGAACCTGTTTTGATTTGACCCGCGTTTGTAGCAACTGCCAAATCTGCAATTGTTGTGTCTTCTGTTTCGCCACTGCGATGTGAAATAATTACACTGTAATTTGCGTCTTGAGCCATTTTAATTGCATGCAAAGTTTCTGTTAAAGAACCGATTTGATTTACTTTAATCAAGATGGCATTTGCAACACCGTTTGCAATTCCGCGTTCTAAACGTTTTGGATTAGTTACAAACAAGTCATCGCCAACTAATTGGCATTTTGAACCGATTGTTTCTGTTAATTTTTTCCAACCGTCCCAGTCTTCTTCTGCCAAGGCGTCTTCAATGGATATGATAGGGTATTTAGAAATTAAATCTTCATAGAAAGCTATCATTTCGTCAGAAGTTAATTGCTTGCCTTCAAAGTTGTAAATGCCGTCTGAATAAAATTCTGATGAAGCAACATCTAAACCAATTGATACTTGTTCGCCTGGTTTGTAGCCTGCAGATTCAATCGCAGAAATAATAGTGTCTAATGCGATTTGACAGCAATCAAAGTTAGGAGCAAAGCCACCTTCGTCACCAACGTTTGTAGAGTTGCCGCCTTTGTTCAAAATCTTTTTCAAATGATGGAATATTTCAGAGCCCATACGAATCGCTTCTACTTCGGATTTTGCACCGTTTGGAATAATCATAAATTCTTGTGCATCCAGTCCGTTGTCTGCGTGTGCGCCACCGTTGATAATGTTCATCATTGGACGTGGCAATACACATGGGTTTTCGTTTCCATATACATTTGCAATGTATTTATACAAAGGTAAATTTTGTGCTTTTGCTGCTGCGTGTGCGACTGCCATAGATACTGATAAAATTGCATTTGCACCCAGTTTTTCTTTGTTTGGGGTGCCGTCTAATTCCATCATTTTGTTGTCTAATTCAGCTTGGTTGCATGCGTTCATGCCAATTAAAGCAGGTGCAATAATTTCGTTTACATTTTTTACTGCTGTTAAAACGCCTTTGCCCATATATGTGTCGCCACCATCGCGCAGTTCCAAGGCTTCGAATGTGCCTGTTGAAGCGCCAGAAGGAACAGCTGCACGACCAAATGCACCGCCTGACAATTCGATATCGCATTCTATTGTTGGATTTCCGCGACTGTCCATGATTTGTCGTGCATGTATTTTTGTAATGTTAAACATACTTTTTCTCCCTTTGTTACCTTTATTCATATTTAAAATCAACTTGCCTTGATATGGCCAAATGTGGCATAATTATAACCATATTTAGGAATGGAATAAAAGAAGAAAAAATGTTTAAAAAGATAATTTCTTTGTTGTGCTGTGTGTTGCCAATGGGTGCCGTGGCTGATGTTGTTAAGATTGAAGATAGCAATGTGTCTTCGGATGGTATTGTTTTTACTAATTTATCTGTTTGGCAGAATGCTGTTGAAAATGGGCAGACGGTACAGATTAATGCTGGAAGCTCTTTGAATGATGTTCAGGCAATTGGTGATTATGGTATAACTTTTTCGAATAATATGGTTGTTGGTCAGGCATCTGAATCAGGGTTGGGAACCAGTGGTAATTTGTATATTATGGATGTAGCGAATGCCAATAAAAGCTTTGAGATTTCATCTGTGCGTGGGGTTTCTATCGGCTCTTTGTTACAGGTTCTGGATGGTTGGAGTTTGTCTGTCTTAGGTTCAGAGAATACTGCTACTGGTGTTCTTGATGCTTCTTTTTCTGCGGGAAGTGTAGGGCTTGTTGGTGCCGATTCGTCTTTGTGTTTTTTGAATTTGAAAGATGTAAAAGTTAATGGTGCAGTATCGATTGCTTCTTCGGCTGCCTTTAAAGCAGATAATGTAGGCAGTATAACTGTTGGTAATGTTAACTCGAGTGGTATTTTAAATTTGAAAACAGCTTTGTTGGATCAGGGAGGCGGTGCTACTACAGGTGGTGATGTCGGTCTTGGTGGTCTGACTGTGTTGGACGGAACAGCTAGTGTTGTTGCAGCTGGAGATATGGAAATTACATGTGGTGTGCAGAATAATTCTCAGACTTCTTCTGTTTTGTTGTCGGCAGCCGGTGATATTACAATAGGCGGCGGACTAGAAAATTCTGGTTTGTCTATGGTTATAAGTAACGGTGCTTTGAGTGTTGCTGGTACTATGAAGCACGATTCAGATACTGGAAAAATGGTATTGCAAAATTTGCAATCTTGGCAAGTTTTGGGAATAGGGGCAGATGGTTATTCTTTTGTTAGCTCTAATGATTTTGTAGCTAATGTTACAGGTCTGACAAGCTTGGCTTCTGGATGGAGTTTGACTGGTGGTGTGTTCTCGCTGACTACTGGGCAGATGAATTTGGGTGCAAATAAAGCACTGTTAAATAGCTTGACGGATTTTAAGCTGAATGTAACAGATGGTGATTTAGAAGCTTCGGTAATTGTAAATGAAAACAGCACTTCTAGAATGTTATTGAATGTTTCTGGAACTTTGTCTGCTGATTATATTTCGGATAATGCGACTGTAACAGGAACTGATAATACAATGAAAGTTTCTGCCAATAATATTGTGTTGGGTGGTCAAAATATAGATGGGGTTAGCGCAGCAATAGAAGTTGTTAATGGTGCATCTTCAATAATTTCTGCATCTAATTCTTTGAAAGCAGGTGCTTTGGTAACAAATCAAGGAAATTTGAATCTGAGTGCATCTAGTTTGGAACTGCAAGATGTTGCAAATAGTGGTGCTGGCTCGGTGTTGAAAATTGGTTCGCCTATGGATGGTTTGGGTAGTGTATTAATTGGTGGTAATATAACTAATGATACAGGAAACTTGATATTAAATGCTAAAAATATAAGTGTTACAGGTGAATTAAATAATAAATCCGGTGATTTTAATGTTTCTGGTTCTACTGTGGCTGCTGGCAGACTTAATGTAGAGGGTGGCGCTGTTAATCTTAGTGCAACTTCGGGTGCTACGGTTACATATGGGGTAACTGTTGGTAATGGTGTATTAAATCTTTCAAATAAACTTGCTCTGTTGTTAGCTGGTGGTGATGTAACTGCTAATAATATTGTGCTGGGCGGTACGGCAAATGTTGCGGGTAATATTAATGTAGGGTCGACCAGCCTTGTTTTTGGCGCTGATGGCTCGGTTAATTTAGATAATATTGATGCAACTAACTCTGGATATTCTTTACAGCTGGCGTCTGATGATGTTAATGTAAATAATGTTAATATTGTTGGCAGTCGTGTTGCTTTTGGTGATGAAACTTCTAGTGTGGCTTCTGTGCTGAATGTTACAGATACAGTAAGTGTTAGCTCGGACGGTGTGTTTGAAATTTATTCAAGCTTGGCCAATATTAGCGTTTTGGATAATCAAGGTTTAATAAGAGGACACGGCTCTTCTTTGATTGTAACTGATAGTGATATTAATGTCAATGGCATGCTTAGATTTGATGATGTTGTTACAACTGGTGCGGGAATTTCTTTGTTAGATACTCCTATGTTTACATTAAAGTCAGACAATGCGAACTATGATGTTTTCTTGGACGGAATTGATGTAAAAACAGCAAAGACTTTGTATGTAGAGTCTGAAAAAGATCTTTCTGTATCAAGCGATATTACTAGTGCTGGAACTTTGGTGTTAAGCGCAGAAAATACAATTGATATCGCTGGTTCGATAAGCAATTCTGGAGTGCTTAGTCTAAATACTCAAAGTGTTACATTGCAAAATATTACTAATGCGGTCAATGGAACTGTAAATGTACTGGTTTTTGACAATGTGTCTGTGAACTCTATAACGAATAGTGGTAACTTTAAAATAGCTTATGTAGATTCTGGTACTGCTATTGATAAATTGGATGTAGCAGGGGCTATTGTGAATAATTCAGGTAATATGGATTTGTATGCAGATACAATTAGCGCACAGGGAATAAGCGTTTATGGTGGCAATGTAAATCTTTATGCGCCAAGTATGTCTCTTGCTAATAATGATTTGTATGTAGCAGGAAATGTTTCACAGGGTGGTGTTTCTGGAAACTTGAACCTGCTAAATATGGATGAGCTGGTTGTAGATAATTTGATTGTTACAGGAAATATGTTCGCAGAAACTGGCGATATGCTGTATAAAATTGCTTCGGATGTTAATTTGACAGGTGATTTAAATATTGCAGGAAGTACTTTTGTAGAATTTGATGTTGCAAATAAATTTGTAGCAAACGATTTGTTAAATAGCGGTTATACAAATATTGTCGCTGATAATGGAATCTCTTTGTCTGGTGCCATTGTTAACGATGCAGGATTGCTGGAACTTGATTCAGGGGCAAATGAAATTGCGGTAGATTCTGTTGCTGTAAATGGTGGTAACATAATCTTTACAAGTACAGGTTTAAGTACTGCTGGTATGTTCTATTCTAATGGTGTTTTAGGGCAGGAGGTAGCTGATGCTTCGGTTATCATTAATAATGCTGACTATGTTATGAATTTGGGTAATGTTCATGTTGGTGGTATTGCGCAAAGTGGTTCTTTGGTAATCAACTCTAGTGACGTTCAAATTGACGGCGATATTGTTGCATCTGATTTGCGAATTGCAGCAAGTCCTGTAAATAACTGGATGAATGTTGTAGTAGGCGGTGATGTTTCGGGTAATGTTGATTTTATTGGTTTAGAAAAAATGTTTATTGGTAATAACTATACCTTTAATGAAAACAGTGCTCTTAATGTTGCGGTTTTGCCTTATGCGGCAGGCTCTGGTATGAATACAACAGATGTTAATTATTGGGGAAGCATTAGTCTGAATGATGATGATAGTTACGGCAAGATTGTACATACTTCGGACGCAAGTGCTTTGATTAATGTTGGTGGTAAATTTGTTGCCGACTTAAGTATAGGTGATTTGGGTAGCGTTGATTCTCCGGTATTAGAAGATGGACAGTTTGGTGTTAGCTTGTTTGATATAGTTGATGCAAATAAGGCTGTTTGGTTGTTGTATGCAGAAGGCGGGGTTTATAACTTTGATACAAATATCCGTAATATGAATATTAAGTTCTGTAATGCAGATGGTTCTGTTTGTGTTCCTTACTTTAATGATTTGGATGAAAATAACCCAGATGGCTTGCCTGCGTATGCGACTGTTCGTGATACAAATAACGATGGTCAGGCAGATAGTGTGTATATCGTGTTTGATAATCAGTTCGGTGGCCCTGTACAGGTGTTCGATATTCATCCGATTGTTAGTCGTGAGCAAAAAAGTACTACTTCTGAATCTGCAGCAGCAGACGCTTTGGATAATATGATAGCGGGTCGTTTAGAAGCTAAAAAGTTCTATAACAGAACTCCTATCGAAGTTATACCAACTGTGTTCAAGGGAACAAACTTATCACAGGTTGCTTCGGAACTGTATAATCGTATGGAAAGCTATATCGTAGAACGTAATGGAGAAGCTTTGACAAGATTTAGTAGCTTGTTTGAAGCTTATGAAATAGAACAGATTGCTACAACTATGGCTTTGAATGAACATACAGTATTCCGTTCTTTTGAAGATAGAATGTTCGATGAATTTATATGGAATCGTGGACGTAGCTTGAAAAAGTCTTGGATGGATGTAGATTTCGGCATGTTCTATCAAAATACAATTGCTGGTAATCATATAGACGGTGATAGATTTAGTATTTCTGGTGGTTTTGACTGGCAAGAATCTGAAGACTTGATTTTAGGTTTTACAGGTCATATCACACACTCTACATCTCTCTTGGACAAAGAGGTTGATTTAAGTTATGGCACAGTTACACAGTATGGAAATATCGATAGCCAAGTTTCTGATACAAATATCGGGTTGGGTGGATATTTTATGAAGACATTTAATGAAGATAATCGTGTGTATGGTAATTTGTTTGCTGATATACATGTGGTAAATGTACAACGTGATCAGTCTTTTGTTGATACAATAGAAGGTTCTGGTGCGGCGGTTAGCTTGATGTCTGAATTTGGTTGGATGCATAATCTGTTAAATCAATACTTTGTTGGTAATGTATATGGTCGTGTTGGATACAACTCTGGTATGAGCATTACAGAAGATGCAGCAGGTAGTGAATATATGGAGATGAATTTAGACGGATATTCGGTTGCTACTGCGGGATATTCTTTGACAGCACAGAAAAGAATTTATCCATCAGCTTCGTTCCAAATTCGTCCTTATGCAAGTATTGGTGCTGAATATGATGTGCTGGGTATAAATAATTCTGTAGAATATAAATTCGCAACAACAACAAAGTATTCTGAATACGATATCGAAATAAATCCTTTGTGGGCAAATATTGGCGGTGGTGTTGAGTTCTTGTCCGCACGCGGAATGCAAGTTGGTGTAGATTATAGATACCAGTATAATGAAAATGTACAATTGCATAATATAAAAGTATCAGGTTCGTATCGTTTTTAAAAAAATGTCCCAAACGGGACATTTTTTTTACAAATTATTTTTAATAATTTTTTGTTTAACCTTTGGTTTTGTTGATGTTCACGGTTTCTTTGAATTTTCAAAAAAATAAAAAAAGTTTTTGTTGATAAAGTAAATATATGTGCTACGAATAAAAGCATAACCCAGTAAATGATGTGGGGTCAAAAAAGGAGAACACATGTCCAATATAAAACATTTGGCAGACTTGGTAAAAGTTTGCAGTATCTTGCCGGTTTTTGCGGTTGTGCCTGCTTTTGCAGACGAATATCAAAAACAGTCAGAGCAAGTAATTTCTGCAGATACTATTTATGGTGCAGAAGATTCTTTTTCTTGGGTAGATACATCTACAACAGCGTTCGGTGGTTTGGATTCAGTCTTTTACATTTTGGCTGGAAATACTTTAACTCTAAACACTGGAGCTGAATTTACAAATAACAAGGCTGATGTTGGTATTTTTTCTACAACTAGCAAAGGTGATAAGTCCACATTGAATGTAGGCAAGGATGTTTTATTTGAAAACAATGTTGTACGTTTTGACGGTGGTGCAATTGCTAATTTTGGATATTTAAATGTGGATAGTGCCATATTTAGAAAAAATAAAGCACAGACTGATTTTGAAAACAATACAGAACAAATGGGTGGCGGTGCTATTGCATTAGGTTCCGAATCGGTTGTATTGATAGAAAATGCTACATTTGAAGAAAATGAATCTATGTATCATGGTGGCGCGATTGCTATGCGTGGTGCAGCAGATGGTGATAATAGTGCAGCTGACTTAGATATTATTAAAACAAACTTTACATCTAATGTTGCAAAAGAACATGGTGGTGCTATCTATTCAACATTTTATGACAGTTTGAATGAAAAAAATTCTGTGTATATAGAAAAATCTAATTTTACTTCAAACAAAGCTAACAGGGGCGGTGCTATCTATAACAATGGTGAATTGGATAAGAAAGATAACAAAGCTTCTATGAAGATTGTTGGTGGTGAATACAAAGACAATATCGCAGCAATAGAAGGTGGTGCAATTTATAATGCGGGTTCTTTGAATATTGTTGGTGCTGACTTTGTTGGAAACAAATCTGTTGTTGATGGTGGTGCTATATTTAATGAAGGCGTGTTGAGCATCAATGGCGGTAACTTCAAAAACAACATTGCAAGTAAGGATGCTTGGTCAGACGGCGGTTATGCGGGTGCGATTTTTGACTATGGTAAGTTAGAAATCAATGGTACAAAATTCGATAAAGTAGCCTTTGAAAATAACGTAGCTTATGCTGGTGGTGCTATATATGGTTCCAGATACACAAACGAAGGTATGGATATTGAATACACTGTATTTAAAAACAACCATGCTTTGACTGATGCTGGTGCTTTGGGTATCTTTAACAATGCAGTTTCCGAGCTGACAAATGTTTGGTTCGAAGGAAATACTGCTGCGGTTGCTTACAAAAATGTTTTTAAAGCAGAAGATATTGTAGAAGCTGACGGTGGTGGTGCTATTCATTTGGGACAATATGCTAGCGCAACATTGACAAATGCTCACTTTGAAGACAATGTTTCTGGTGTTCGTGGTGGTGCGATTGCAGCGCGTCATTATGCAGATGAAACATTGAAAATAATTAAGTCTGAATTTGATGAAAATATTTCTTATTCAGTTGGTGGCGCAATTGCAAATGTTTATGCAGGTAAAGTAGAAATAGAATCTACTGAATTTACTTCAAATGTTGCAAAAGTTAATGGTGGTGCAATATTTAACGGTTCTGCACCTAACTATGGTGGTGGTTCTACTCCAACTGCTTCAACTGGTGATGGTAAAGTATTCTTTACAGGTTCGAACACATTTGAAGATAATATTGCGGGTGTAAACGGTGGTGCTATCTATAACGATGTCAAGGGTGTTATGGACTTTAGTGGTACAAATACTTTTGTGAACAACAAGGCTGGCAAACATTATAATGATATCCACAACTTGGGTACAATAACTGTATCTGGTGGCACAATGTCTTTGACAGGTGGTATTACAGGTGATGGTAAGTTCACTTTGGAAAATGGTGCTGTGCTGAATATGGGTGCATCAAGTATTATCCAATCAGAAATTGTTTTGGACGGTACTGTTTATGCTGATGTTTTGACTGCAGCAAATACTTCTTATATTGATAGAGGTGAACAGAACGAAAATACCAGAGTTTCAGACAGTGGAACATTTGCTAAATTGTTTGGTAATGTTTCAGGTAATGGAACTATCAACTTGAATGTTGGCTCTGCTGGTACTTACAAAATGTTTAACAGTGATAATAATATCACAATTGATGCTGGTAAAGCATATACTGTAACAAACAACGGTAAAGATGGTGTTGTTATCGAAATGAAGTCTGTTGAAACATTGACTGCAGATACAGGTATTTCACAACAAGCTGCTGGCGCAATCAATAGTTTGGCAAATTCAACCAATAGAAATATTCAAATGGTTTCTTTGGCTGCACAAAAGTTGTTGAACTCTGATGATGCTGACGCGATTGCAAAAATCGAACAAGAAACAGCAAAATTGAATCCAGAAGATAAACCTGTTACAACATCTGTTGCTTCTACAGTTAATAACCAAGTGTTGACTTTGACATCTGGTCGTATGGCAGGCGCAACAACACATGTTGGTCGTGCAGGTGGTGATAAACCACAGGAAAATGGCTTCTGGGCACAAGGTTTGTATAACAAATCAAAATCTGGCAGCGCATTTAGTGGCGACACACGCGGATTTGCCTTGGGTGCTGATACTCTGATTGATGGTGTTTATACATTGGGTGCAGGTTTTGCATGCAATAATACAGAAGTTTCTTCTGGAACACGTGATACAGAAATCGATAGTCAAACATTGTTCTTGTATGGTCAGTATAAGCCAAGCAAATGGTTCTTGAACACAACATTGGCATATACAATGGCTGAACATACAGAAAATGCAGATCCATTTGGTGTTGTTGTCGAAAGTACATATGATTCAACTGCTTTTGGTGCACAAATGAAGTTGGGTTATGATTTTGCAACAGGTCTTACACCTGAAATTGGCTTCCGCTATTTGCATATCGTACAAGACGAATATGATAATGGTGTTAACACAATTGCAGAACAGAATACAAATTTCCTGACAAACACAATCGGATTGAGATATTCGTTCTATGTTGAAACAGAAGATATGTTAAAGTTCCGTCCTGAAATGCGTGCAGCTTTGACATACGATGTTATCAGAGATGGTGAACGCGCTACTGTTTCTATCCCAGGTATTGGTGCATCATATAATGTTGATGGCGAAAGTATCTCTGCGTTCGGTGGTGAAGTTGGTATTGGCTTGACTGCTGAATACAAGGGCTTAGAATTTAGCGTAATGTATGATTTGGACGTACACGAAGCATATACTTCACAAACAGGTATGTTTAAATTCCGTAGCCAGTTCTAAAAAAATAAATCCCCCGTTTGGGGGATTTGTTTTTTTCTTTATGCGGCTTGTTTAATATTTGCTTTGATATTGCGTATGTATTTGCGTAGCTCGTCAATTGGTACCAAAGAGCCGTCTTGTTTTTGTGCAGACCAATAATCCCAACCGTTAAAGCTGACACTGCGTTGCAGTTTCGCAGCCATAACATGAATAGATGCTTTGCCATACAGCTGATGAGTTAATTGTCCGTCTTGGGTTATCATTACACGTTCGCCACGTGGGCTGACCAATGTTTGTCCTGTGTATAACAAGCCTGCTTCAATTAATTCTTTGAAAGCAACACGAACTTCATCGCGTTTTGGCTTTGTAACTTCTATGTCTGTTAAATCGATTGGTTTTACATTTGCAATGCGTTGGCGGGCTGCTTCTACATAGGTTTGTTCGCGTTCAATACCTATAAATTTACGACCCAATTCAACAGCGGCAGCAGCCGTTGTGCCAGAGCCCATAAATGGGTCAAGAATAATATCGCCTGGTTTGGTTGAAGCCAGTATTACACGATGTAATAAATCCAGTGGCTTTTGTGTGTTATGCAGGCTTTTGCCGTCTGCATCTTTGACGCGTTCTTCGCCCAAGCATATATTTAAATCCCAATCAGAACGCATTTGCTTGCCACCATTTAACTTTTTCATAGTTTCATAGTTAAATGTGTATTTGCCTGTTTTTGTCGGTGTCGCCCAGATTAAGGTTTCGTGTGCGTTTGTAAAGCGAGTGCCACGAAAGTTTGGCATTGGATTTGTTTTAACCCAAACAACGTCATTTAAAATCCAAAAGCCCATGTCTTGTAGAATAGAGCCAACACGGAAAATGTTATGATAACTGCCAATTGTCCACATTGCGCCATTTGGCTTTAGAACGCGTTTGCATTCTGCCAGCCATTGACGAGTAAATTCATCGTATTGTTCAGAAGATTCAAAGCTGTCCCAAGAGTCACGAACAGCGCGTGCAGCAGTTTGGTCTTCGGGACGGTATAATGTTTTGCTGCCTAGTTGTAGGTTGTATGGAGGGTCCGCAAATACTGCATCGACTGATGCGTCTGGAATGCCACGCATCATTTCAATACAATCACCGAGCAAAATTTGGTTTAAGTATTTTTCCATCTCTCCATTACGTCCCTGTAATACATATTTTATCATATTTTTAGGTATAAAAATTTACCGTGGAAATTAAATTTTTGAAATAAAACACTTGATTTTTATAAAAAGTGATTTTTTTTATGGCTTAAATTATGCTTGCCAATATTTGAATTGATTGCTAACCTATATCATCATGAGATGTCCATATTGTAATTCTACAGATAGCCGTGTAACAGACTCACGTCCAGATACAGAAGACGCGATTATTCGTCGTCGTCGTGTTTGTGAACAATGTGGGGCTAAGTTTACAACCGTTGAACGTATTCAAATGCGTGATTTGATGGTGCGTAAAAATAGCGGAAAAACAGAAGCTTTTGATCGTGAAAAACTGCGTCGCAGTATCAAGCTGGCTTGCCGAAATCGTGAAGTAGGTGATGAACAAATAGAAAAGCTAGTTACTTCGATTCATCGTCGCCTGGAAACGGAAACAGCAGATGATACAGTTAGCAGTGCTTTGGTCGGTCAAATGGTGTCTGATTCTTTGCTGAATTTGGACCCAATTGCGTTCGTTCGTTTTGTTTCTGTGTATCGTAAATTCTCTCGCGTTTCTGATTTTAAGAAGATTATCGATAAAATACCAGAAGATGACGATGATGCAGTTGTTTGTAAACTGCCAAAAACTTCGCTGTTCTGATAATAAGATATGAAAAAAATTTTCGCATTTTTTATCGCATTGATTATACCGCAACTTGTGCTGGGATCTGATTTGCCTCAGATTTTGACTGATATAGATGCCAGCTTGTATAAACAAATTTTTGTTTTGCAGGATAAAGAAAAAATCAATGTGGCAATAAATGTACAAAATCAAATCGCAGATAGACTGTTGATGAATGAAGTTTTATATCAACGCTATTTTTCTGACACTTACCATACTCGTGGCAAAGAAATCGCAGAATGGATGAATAATTATTATAACATGCCGGGTGCAAAGCGGATGGAAAAATTAGCGAAATTAAAACAAGCTAATGTTCGCAAGGCTGCTGTGCCAAATATTATAAGTGGTTCTGAGTCAATCGAAACTGCGCAATCTGAAACTTGGACAGAAAAAAAATATTCTGGTGTTGCAGATAAAAAAATAACTGAATTTAAACGCGCTATACGCAGTGGTTCTACAAAGGTTGCACGACAAATTCTGGAAGATAGGCTGTTCAAAAGCAAGTTAACAGAATCTGATTATGGTCGCTTGGCAGGGCGTTTGTCTTATTTGTATTATACCAATGGTGAAATGGAATTGGCAAAAAAGTGGGGATTTGTTGCATCCGATGCAAAGTCCGAATATGGCTTGTGGGCGATGGGTTTGCTGTACTTTAAAGAAGAAAACTATATTGAATCGCAAAAGTATTTTAGCCGTATTTTAGAATTGCCTCAAATTAACAATGCTCGCAAGACAGAAGCTGCTTTTTGGGCAGGTCGTGCAGCAGACTTTAAGGGGGATCGTGAAAATGCAAAGCGTTATTGGCGAATTGCAGCTACTTATCCGATGGCGTTTTATGGTGCTTTGTCTGCGATAATGTTGGGCCAACAGCCAAAATATGAATTCTTTGAAAACGAAGCGACAGATGAAGATGTAGTAGAATTGGTTAATACAAAGTATGGAAAAATTGCGCTGGCTTTGTTGCAAGTTGGACGCAAAGATAGGGCAGAAGAATACTTAAAGTATATGATAACCCCAAAAATTTCAGATAGAACATTGCACGCGGTAAATTCTATTGCTTCTAAATATGGCTTGCCACGTGTGTCAATTTTATCTGCTGGTGTTATCAAGGATAGAGGTATTTTGGAAATTGATGATGATATTATTTATTCTGCAAAATATCCTTTGCATGATTGGGAACCTCTTGGTGGCTGGTCAATTGATAGGGCTTTGTTGCTGGCTATTACTAAACAAGAAAGTAATTTCAGAACGACTGCAAAATCTGGGGCAGGGGCAAACGGTGTTATGCAAATTATGCCAAGTACTGCAAAACGTGTCGCACGTGCAAATAATGTTGATTTGTCGCAAATGGATATGTCAAACCCAGAACATAATATGTTCTTGGGACAGCAGTATATAGTAGATTTGTTGCAACATCAAAATATAGAAAACAATATTATTAAAATGCTAGCTGCTTATAATGCAGGTATGGGTACAATGGTGAAATTTGAAAAGTCGTTTTATACATATGACCCTTTGTTGTATATAGAAAGTTTTCCTGCATATGAAACACGCAGTTATATAAAACGCGTTATGTCTAATTTGTGGTTATATCGTGCCAGATTGAATCAGCCGTTGACTTCGATGCAAGAGTTGGCGCATGGAAATTGGCCTCTGTATAACAGCGAAGATGCGTATGTTCAGCAACAAATTAGAATGCGTATGATGATATAAAAAAAATCCCCGTTTGGGGATTTTTTATTTTTTCAAGATATCAACAATTTTTACTTTGAATATCACATCTTTACCTTCTAGGCCTTCGACATATGGTTTTGGAAATGTGATGTTAATATCGCGTTCTTCATTTTGTGCCATGCCAACCAGCTGTTCTTCAAAGCCTGGAACAAATGAGCCACTGCCTAGTTCCAAAGGATAGTTTTCTGCTGTTCCACCTGGAAATTGTACGCCGTCTAAAAAGCCCGCGTAATTAATAATGACTGTGTCGCCATTTTGTGCTGTTTGTGGTGTTTTGTCACATGCTGTTAGTCCGACCATAGCTAATACCCCCATGATAGATGCAAATTTTTTCATAGTTTTCCCCTTGGTTAATTAATTGTTGTAAACACATCTAAAGCCGTATTCGCGCATAGTTGTTCCTTCGGCTTCGATTCTGTAGTCGAAATATGGTGTTGGACGCATAACATCAAATGAAGGTGTATCATATATCATGACAATACTTTCTGCGTTACGACCACAAATTCGTTTCATTTCATAATCTGCAACATTGGCCAATATAGAACGAATGTCGCCATCGATATCCATACCGTCTGCGTTTTGCATTAAACGTAATCTCATTTCTCTTAAATCGGTGTTGCCAAGTAATACTTCTACGCGAACCATTGCGCCTTTGTATTCTTGCCAGCGAGTATCTTTTCTGGAAGTGTTCCAACGATTATTGGCTTGTTCTTTTTCTGCAGATGTTTTTGGTTTGAACGAATCAATGTTTGAGTATTGATTGTCAGCCTGCATAAAACCGCTGGTGCGTTCGTTGTAGAGTGGAGCATCTGGACCGCCCTGTGCAAAGTCGCGTTCGTTATATGGGTTGCTGCCAGACATACAGCCACACAATGCAATTGCACACAAACTGATAAATAAAAATGATTTTTTCATAATATTTCTCTCTTACTTTTTTTTTATTTTATCAAATAAACAGTTTTGATTCAAGCCACGATTTATGATAAAATTGTATTGATGTCAAATGTTGTTCTAGAATCTTTATTGAAACCTTTGGAAGAATTCTACAAGCCTTCGTTCGTAGAAGAGATCGCAATTAATCATGCTGGTGAAGTATGGATGCGCTTGCATGGTGCACGTGTTCCATGGGTTTCTTATCAGGCTGAAGTTTTAAGTAAACAGTACTTAGTAGATTTAATTCATACTGTTGCGAATATTTATGAACGACCATTTGATCCTGTGCATGGTATTCCGGTTGTATATGCTACTTTGCCAGGAAATCATCGTTTTACTGCGATTGCGGGCCCTAATGTTCAGTATGATGAACGCGATATTACAGGTGGTGTTGCACTGAATATCCGTGGTGGTGGCGCCCATGAAACAAGTTTTGAAAATTATCATTTGCGTAAAGGACATCAGTTGTTAAAGGTAAAGCCGCGTGAAAATATTCGGCCTGATGACCCTTATGAAAGATTGATGTCTGCTATTAATGATGGTAGTCCGATATTGATTAGTGGTGCTACGGCAACGGGAAAAACAACATTTTTAAATCATATGCTGACATTGATTGATAAAAATAGTCGTGTTATTACTGTTGAAGACGCACGTGAAATTCGTGTACCTCAGGCGAATCGTTTACATTTTATTTTGTCGCGTACAGAGCAAACAAATGATTTTAATTATGCTAGGTTATTAGACTTGGTTGTTCGTATGACACCTGATGTAATTATTGGTGGTGAAATTTCAACGGATAATGCGTCTGTTTTATGGGAAATGTTGGGAACAGGGCATGACCACTTTTATACAACGATTCATGCGGAAAGCGCAGAAGCTGCATATGCTGCGTTTGCAGATAGAATATTGCATACTCAGCCGGCATATAATCGTGCAGATTTAATCGAAGAAATGAGAAAGAAAATCAGGGTTGTGCAATTGTCGCGCGATGGTGCTTTGCGTGCGGTTACAGAGGTTGTTTAGAAAAAAAATCCCCCAAACGGGGGATTTTTTATTTTCCGAATACACGATTATAAACTTTTTCGTTTATTTTTACAGGATATTCACGTTTCAAGAAAGAATTAAAGTCTTCTTGTAATCCTGTAGCGGACATGTTTTGCAATTCTTTGCGCAGGTTGTCCATTTTGCGTTGTTCTACTTTTGGTGCAGTTGCTTTCTTGATGCTTAATATATAGAAAGAATCTGTGCCATTTTCGATAGAGTTTTGACCGATTTTATTGCGGAAAGCAGGTACTAAAAGTTCTGCTGGTGCGCCTTCTGCACGAGAAACAGTAGCAACTTTTTTATTAGCAAGACTGCCGCCTTTTTTGTTCAGGTTAACCAGCAGTTCGTTTGCATGTACATAAGCTTGCTTTTTTTGTTCTGCTTTTTTCCAATCGTTTGTTAGTGATTTTTTCACTGTGTCGAATTCTGCTGTGTGTGCAGGTTTTACTTCATCAACACGAACGAACACAAAACCGTTTTTGGTTTCTATCATTTCGCTTTCTAGCTGTGGTTCCATGTCAAAGATTTTTGTAACCATCGAATCGGTTAGCAGTGTATCAACAGGACGATGATCGCGATCAAATGACTTTAAAGAAACATATTTTGCGCCGTGTTTTTTTGCAGCGTCTTTCATTGTTTCGCCAGCGATGATATCGTCTTCGATTTTGACTGCAGTAGCATAACCCGCATCATATTTATCTGGTTGCGACATATCTGTTTCTATGAATACATATGAAACAGCCCTTGTTTCAGGTAATGTTTGTGGGTTTTGCTTGTAAAATTCTTGTAGTTGTTTGTCAGTTGGTTCTGAAACCTTGAAGTCTGCAAACTTTACAGTAGTGTATTCAATGTCGCGTTTGCCATATCTGGCATTATATGCGGCTTGAACTGCAAATTCTGATACAGATACTGGTGCAGACACAGAGCCTAAAACCATAGAACGTAAAATCTGACCACGCAGAACATTTGCAAATTCAGCTTCGGAATAACCGGAGTTGTTCAAGATGTTGTCAAATGCAACAGTGGAGAATTTGCCATTTACTTGGAAGTCAGGAAAATCACGTATTTCTTGTGCGATTCGTTTTTCGCTGACAGCAAAGCCCAATTCGTTTGCATGATTGTGCACCATCTGCTGTGTTGCAATTTTTGTTAATACTTGTTGTGAAAAATCATTTTGTGCTTCGGCATCTGCATAAACAGCGCGTTGCTGTTCACGTGTCATAAGCGCCAATTCACGTGATTTTTCAGAGTTATACTGTTGTACAGAAATATCGGCTTTACCGATGTGCATCACTGTGTTGTCGCCAACTGTTCCGCCAAAAATCCATTCTGCGACCCCCCATCCCACGAATGAAAAAGCCAATATACTAATCAAAATTTTCGCGACTGGTTTTTCAGACGCATTTCTTAAATATTCTAGCATTTGTTCCCCTTTTGCGTTACCATAGCAAAACAAATTATATAAAAGCAACGAAAAAAAGGGGAAAATTCATGAAAATTATAGCTGGTAATTGGAAGATGAATGGTTCACATGAAAATTTAAATCAGATGATAAAAGATTTGTCGTCTTTGGAAACACAAAACAAAGTAATTTTATGTGTGCCTTATACTATGTTATGTACAGAGTCTGGCTGTATAGCTTTGGGGGCGCAAGATGTAAGCCAATATGAACGCGGGGCCTATACTGGTGAAGTATCTGCATCAATGGTTGCTGCGTGTGGTGCGAAATATACTTTGGTTGGACATAGCGAATGTCGTGCTTATCATGGGGACACAAATGCAACTGTTTGCGCCAAAGCAGCTTTGGCTCTGGCAAACGGTTTAACACCTATTATATGTGTTGGCGAAACAATGGAAGAAAAACAGGCTGGAAAAACTATGGAAATAATAGAGTCTGGTGTTCGTGAGTCTGTGCCAGTAGATGTTAAGTCTGATATTATAATTGCTTATGAACCTCGTTGGGCGATTGGAGCAGGGATTACACCTACGGATGCAGAAATTGCTGAAGTTCATACTTTGATTGCAAAAACATTGTATAGTATGGGGTTGGGTGGCACTCCTATATTATATGGGGCATCGGTAAAGGGGGCTAATGCATTGGCGATAATGTCGATACCACATGTTGATGGTGTATTGGTTGGAGGTGCGTCCTTGAAAAGCGATGATTTCATACCTATAATAATCAGTGTAAAATAGTTTTATAGTGTAAAAAAATATGGATATAGATTATGACAGACGAAAAAAAAGAAGTAAAAGTAGAAGAAGTATCAATCAAAGACGCAGAAAATGTAGCAGATGTTGATGCAAGCGAACAAAATTCTGAAGTAGAACAGTTAAAATCGCTACTGGCAGATATGAACGATAAATATTTGCGTTTAGCTGCTGAATTGGAAAATACGCGTCGTCGCAGTGCGCTGGATGCAGAATCGCGTGCCAGACATCGTGCAATGTCTGTTGCGCAAAAGATTTTGCCTGTTATGGATGCGGTTGATATGGCTTTGAAGCATAGTCCAGATGACGAAGGTATTAAATCTATGTCTATGGCTTTGGAATCTGCATTTAATGATATTGGTATAACAAGGATTGCTTCTGTTGGACAACAGTTAAATCCGAATTATCATAACGCAATTCAAGTAATTGAATCAGCAGAACACGGTTCGAATATTATTGTAGAAGAGATGCAAGCGGGATATCTGTTTGGTGATACTGTTTTGCGAAGTGCGATGGTTATTGTTGCAAAATAAAAATCCCCAAATTGGGGATTTTTTTATTTTTTTATTATGCCTGTCACTACTTTTGTGGCTGTTTCTATTGTGTTTGCTTTATTGGCTGCACCATCGCCTGATTCTGCGACAGGGGCGGAACAAGAACCTGAGTTTAGCACTATGTCAACACGACGACATTTTGCGAGGTCTGCTTTTTTTGGATAATCTGTTCTTGTGCATTCTGTATCGCCTTTGCCAGATACTACATAGCTATTGTTTGTTATCTTGCCACCAGAAGCTGTAACCAATGCTTTTGCAACCGAGTGAGCGCGGCTTTCAGATAAGGTTTGATTTTTTTTGTAATTGCCGGTTCTGTCTGCATATCCGTTGATTGTAAAGCATGATGATGCAAGTATTTCAGCAGCTTTATCTGGATATTTTTGTTTTATCACATCTGTTATTTTTTTAAGCAGGCTACCTGCATCGTCTTTTAGTGTAGCTTTGCCAACATCAAAGAATGTATCCGAAGGGAAAGAGAATGTTTGTATTGGTTCTTCAGCAGCTACTACTTCGGCTACTTCTGGAATGCAAGTAGTAGGAGCTTTTGGGTCAGGCTTGTAATTCGAATCGCATGCACATGCGTTACCATTCTTAGTTGAATGTTCGTTGCATTCGCATGAGTTTGCATTAAATGTGCCAGTTAAATTACAAACACAAGCATTATTTTCATCTTTTTCAGCTTCGTTTATACATGCGCAATTTTCATCTGTTAAATTGCCGGGTTGTAATTCGCAACTTGGTCCAGGTTTTGGTATGCAGCTTGTTTTGTCTTCGTTAACAATCTGATCTTCTTCACAAGATGTGCATTGTATATTGTTAGAATCCCAATAACTGTTTTCATCAGAGCAAGAGCAACTGCTTTCGATATTTTCACCGACTGCGTCATATTTGGCGCAAGTTTCTTTGGTGAGTTTTTCTTTGTGTTTTTCTTCTATTTCTTCTTGAACTTCTGTGAATTCTTTTTTCAAAGGTTCATATTTTTTATTTATTTCTTCCGAGCGTTCTTTTGGAGATTTTCCATTGATAGCCAAGTTTCCAATCAAGCCACCAATTGCGCCAAGGCCAGCAGCTGTTGCGCCTTTTTTCACCTTGTCAGCAGAAGCTTGTTTTTCTGCATTCCATTTTTGTGCATCTTCGCCAGTTGGGTCCATCAGTGCGCGAGCCAAAGATGTATATGCGCCACCTGTTTTACCAATATTTACATCGTCATACAATCCACTTGTAGATTTGTCCAAGATAGATTCTGACTCAATACCTGGCAACATGCCCAGTGCGTTTTTACGAACTTTCAAATCATTTGCTAATGTTACATATTCGCTGTACAGGTTAATCAGTTCGTTTCCGCCAGGCAGTTCTACATTCATTGTGCCGCCTTTGACGCGTTTGTCGCCATATTTGCAAGTAAATGTAGCAAGATAAGCCTTCATTGAACGTTCTGCATCTTCGTCTGCAGTTTTTTCTGCAAGTCCGGATGCTAGCTCCATCGCGCCCATACCAGTTGTGCCAATAGCTGCTGCACCCAACGCTTTGTTTTCAAAGGACTGTTCTTTTTCCTTCATGGCTTCGGCATTGTCGCGCAGTTCCGAGATTTTTTGTTCTTGTTCTTCTGGCGATAACTTCTTTTTATTTTGTTCTTCGTCTTTTTTCTTTTTATCTTTTTTGCTTGTTTTTTCGTTTTTGTCTTCAAGCATATTTTTATACTGTTTTTCCAATTTGGAATATTCAGAATTTTTCAACTTTGCTTTAGATTCTTTTAAAATAGCCGAAGCTTTATCTTCAAAGATTGTCCAAGCTTCTTCTTTTGTTGTAGCATTATCAAAAGGGTTAGCCGCATTTTCTGCAAATGCAGGTAAAGTTAATATTGTTAGTAAAGATGTTATAAACAGTTTTTTCATTTATTATGCTTTTTATTCGTTTTCGCCATCTTCTTTATTTAATTCTTCCAATTTTGTATCCAGCTGTTGTTTAAGCTGTTCCAGTTTTGAAACTGCGTTTTTATAATCAGCAGCTACATCAACGCAAGTTCCAGCTTCTTCGTCAAATTCTTGTTTTTTGTTTTCGCACTTACATTTTTTCAGTTTTTCGTTCCAAGTGTTTGGAGCTTTGCACTTGTTTTTTAAGTCTTCTGTTTTTTTAGCTTTTGCTTTCTTTTTGTCCAGGATACAGCCTTTCTTGGAGTCGAAAGAATGTGTTTCGTCTGTGCATGTGCATTTGCCGTCTGCCCAAGAGCCAGCACCGTCCTTTGTACACAATGCTTCTGATCCGTCATTGTTGTTTGTTTCTGTTTCTGCGTCTGTATCAACACATTTTCCAGCTTTTTCGTCAAATTTTTGTTTTTTGTTTTCGCACTCACACTGTTTCAGTTTTTCATTCCAAGTGTTTGGAGTGGTACATTTTTTCTTTAATTCTTCTGTTTTTTCGTTGTCTTGGACACAGCCTTTCTCAGAGTCAAAAGAATGTGTTGTATTTTTGCAGATACAGTTATCGTTTTCCCAAGAGCCAGCACCGCCTTTTGTGCACAATTTTTTCAATTCGTTATCATTGTTTCCTGTTGTGTTTGAAGTTGAATTACAGGACTTGTATCCGTCTTTGCTGATACCGCGAGTTGTGCCGACATAATCAGCTTTACATTCTGTTATATATAGTTCGCCAGTTTGTGGGTCGCATGCGCCGGCATTAGCGTTGTTTTGTTTTTTCCAAGCTGGTGTAACATTTGGACATTTTTTCCCTTTGCTATGAGTGCTTGGTCGATTTGCTGTTTCAAACTTTACAGAATTTGTTTCTTTTTTAAAACAATAGTTTGCAAAGTGTTTGCTAATTGCTTGTTTTGGTATTGCGACGGCTTTGTACTTGTAGCAAACAAATGTTATTTCGCTTTTTGTATCTTTTTTACAATTTGCTTTTACTATACCATAGACAGAAGAAGAGTCTGTTGTTATATAACCTTCATCCGAGCAAAACTTTTTTAAACCGTTTGTTTCTAATGTTGCTTTGGTTCCTGCATCAGTTTCTTCATATCCACCAGTTGAAGCTGTTGATTGTTTTTCCTGAGGAGCAGGTGCTACCTTTGTGTCTTTGTCTTCGTCTTTGTTATTATCGGCATCACTGTTAGCAGAGAAAGGAGAAGTATCGTCAGGATTTAACAAAAGTGTTGTATCTGCTATTTCATTGTTGCGAACAACTGTTTCTGCTGTCTTGTCTGATCCTGATTTTTCTTTAGTTGTTTGTTCTTGTTTTACTGTGCTGTTTGGTTTTTGACCGACAGTAGTTGTTGCTGATTTTGCGTTGTTCGCTGATGGTTTGTTTGCTTTTGCTGCTTCCAGTGCTTTCGAGCTAGCTGTTAGTGGTTCTAATACAATGTCCGATAACTTATAATTCTTTTTAGTTTTGGACAGCTTGATAGTGGCCATTTTGCTGGCTTTGTTTATCTGGTATTTGTGAGTGACATTACCTTTATTGTCTATGTTGAATTCCAGTGTAATACTGGCTGTACCAGTAGGGCATGAGATACTGTCGTTAATTAAGGCACCTGGTAGCTGATTCATTATTTGTTGCCTGTGTGCTATAAATACACAATTTTTTGGGGAAATGATTTTTACACTAAGCCCCGATGGATCCAAGCCTGTGTAACCGATGAATTTACCAGAGACTTTGAATATAAATTCTTGATTTTCAGATTTTGCTGGTTCTTCTTTTTTTGTAGAGGTAGTAGCATATGCAGCGCCGAATGCGGGCAGGGCAAATAATGTTAATGCGATAAAAATATTCAAAAAACGATACACGATTTAGTTTCTCTCTATTATAGATGATTTTAGCATTTTTTTGATGTTTGTGCAAGCGCTTATTGTGCGGTGTTTTGAAATGTGTATAAGCTATTTTTACTTAGACAGTTATAGTGATAATTTTATTTCAGGCGCTTCTATTTTCATGTCAGCAAATTTATTTTTGCACATATTAAGCTTGTCATCCCAGTCTTTGCCAACGCCACAGTCGCATGTATTGCCTGTCCATTTGCCGTTATATGTATCACATAATTGTTTTTTTCTGTCAATAGAAGCTTGATCTTCTTTTGTGTTTTCTTTACGTTCTGTGTTGTGTGCGGATGTGCAAATGCCAGAGCCTTTGTCGTAAGTTTCGCCTTCTGTTGTGCATTTGCAAGTGCCGTTCTTCCATTTTCCTTTGCCGTTAAGTTCGCACAGTTTTTTGTCACGCGCCTCTTGTTCAGCTTGGCTGTTTTTTTTGAGTTTGTTTAATTCGTTTTGTTCTTGTCTTTCTGCTTTGTTGTCAGCTCTCTTTTTCTTGTTTGCGTTTTCGGTGCAACCATTTACATCGTCAAAAGAATGTGTTTTATCGTTGCAGTAACATACAGCGCCAACCCATTTGCCGGCTTGTTCGCATAGTTCTTTCTTTGCGTTTTTATCGTTAGCTTTATCTTCTTTCTGCTTGTCGCGCGATTTTTTATTTTCTTCTTTTTCTGTTTTTTTGTCGTCTGTTTGGCAACCTGTTTCTTCGTCAAATGACTTTGTGCTTTCGCATTTACATTTATTTATTGCTTTTTGCCACTTGCCGCCAGTTGATTCGCACAGTTCTTGGCCTAATGCACGTTCAGATTTGGATCTGTCTATGGCGCGATCAAGTGCGCCAGATGTTAATGCGCCAACGCCAACGCCAACACCTGCACCCAAAGCTGCAGATGATGCGGATGTTTGAGATTTAGTTAGACGGAATGCGTTTTCTTTAAATGTGGTTACATCAACACCGAACCAGTCTTGGTGGCAATTAAAGGTGCCACCTGCATATGTTTTCTTGGAGGAAAGCAGGGTGTTGTCTTCGCCTGCGTATAATTCAACACTATAGACACAATCAAGTGTTCGTTCGTCAAACAATGCACCCAAACGGTCGCATGTGTTGCGCATTTTGTCGCGTAATTCATATAAGCGCTTTTCATCGCGTATGATTAATTTTTCTGCTTCTTGGCGCAGGTTGGCAAATACCTCCATCGCGCGTGAGGCAAGGCCGCTGTCTTGTTCTTTGCATTGGTTGGCGATTTTTGAACATTTTTGAACAACTTTGTCGCCTGCTGATTTGCCGAGGCATTTTGTAAATGTTTGACCGCATTCCTTTATTATGCAATCGTTGTATTTGTCACCGCAATCTATGATAGATGTATATGATGATAATTTCGAATTCATGTCGCGATCGGCTTTGATTTCAGCTGTGAATAGTCTGTATTCTTCACCTGTACATGTTGTGTCGCGACGGCATGTATCCATTTTGTCGCCCCATGTTGTGTCGGTGTCGCCAGAACATTTAGAGTAATCTTCGCCACATTTTGACTTCATACATGCGCGTAATTTTTGGTCGCAATCGTTTTTGCCAGATGCAGCACTTGATTTTGCCTTGTTTGTAGATGCTTCTTTGGCAGATTGGGCATTTAGTGCGGCGCGCTGTTTGCGTATCTTTTCGGCAAGCGCGCTGTCGCTTGCAGTTGTTGTGTCTTCGTTTGAATCGCCTAATATTTCGTCAAATTGAGAAGACTTTATTGCGATGTCATAATCTTCTGCTCTTGCTGTTGTTAGTGAAACCGATAATGTGCATAACGCAATCAGGCATCCAAACATAGATGTTAGGAATTTGCTTTTAAAAATTGTTGATGCGTTTGACATTTGTTTGTTTTTACCTTTGTTTCGTTATTCCAGAGTAGCGCAAGCTGTTTTGTGGAATTTACATAACAGAGCAGCTGAGATTTTTTCTGTCTGACTGTTGCACTTGTCTGGCATGTTATTTTGACATACTGTTTCTACGCAGGTGTCGAATTTTTTGTTGTCTTGGCAACCGTTAAGTGTTTCGGTTAGCTTGTTTTCGCGCGTGTTCTGATATGAAGCAACGATTTTTGCCAGTATGCTGTCGGCGTTCTTAATTGCGCTATCGCGAGCGGCGATTAATTCATCGCGTATTTCTGATATAAAGTTGTCGCAACCAGCAGCTTGGGCGCCACAGGCCGAGAAGAAATTGTTAAAGCTTGCATCCGCTTCGCATTTTCTATAATCAGAGCTGCAAGCCTTGTCTTCTATTAAACAAGCTGTGATTTCCGATTCGCAGTCGGATTTTGTGCGGGTCTTTTTTGCTTTTTCTTGCAACTTTGCCATTTTTGCGGAAACACCAGCAGCTGTACAAGACTGTTCAATAAGCTTGTCATATGTGTCTGTTACATCGTCAGGTGTGCAGCCTGTAACCTTGGCGATACATTGTTTTGTTGCCCACACATAACGTTCGCCAGGATCGCTGGGAGCGTTTTTTAAATCTTTGTCAGATATGTTGTATTTAGCAGATGCGCCGGCTGATATTGCTTTCATAACGTTTTTAGGAGGTGTGCCAGCACTGGTCGAACCACAGTATTGACAGCGCGCAGACGGGTTGGAAGAGATACCAATCGCACAGGCAGAATCTAAACATTTTGTGAGATTTGCGCGTGAACAACTGGACGCGGCATCTGATAATACAGGATAGGCCGTTATAATTAGTGATAAAAATAATAGTCGTGCTTTCATATTCTCTCTGTTCTAGCTGATTATATCATAATTTGGGGCTGTAGTGCAAAGAAAAAAACAATTGCTAAATAATGCTTGACAAAATACTGTTATTTGTCTATATTGTTTAGTGTAATTTAAACAAAAGGATTGAATTATGGCTAATAAAGTAAGAGATATTGCGTTGATAACAGCATCAGTTTCTGTGGTTGTTTTTACTATATTGTTTTGTGTAGATATGTATTCTGTTGATACTTATGTACAGTCAAAAGAAGAAGCAAAAATGCCGAAAATCGAAGTCGTTAGTGGCGATACAGTGATTTTTGCTAATGGTTCTTCTGTCGAAAGCGAAACAAGTGTTGTTGTAGAAGAAGATAATATTGTTGTACAAAATGATAAAAAAATAGTTCTAAGAGGTTGTGGTAACAAAAAACAGGTTAAGCCAACTCCTAAACCTGCGCCAACTCCAGCTCCAAAGCCAGTTGTAAAGGATACAGTTCCAGCGCCAACTCCAGCTCCAAAGCCAGTTGTAAAGGATACAGTTCCAGCGCCAACTCCAGCTCCAAAGC
>JAFZHX010000037.1 GCA_017554665.1 Alphaproteobacteria bacterium | reverse complement strand
TATCCCACATAGCAGACCTGAAATCTGGCAGCCATTTGTTTATGTCGGCCAACATCGGGTATCTGTTGTATGATGTCTCGTTTGCAATTATGCGGCGTACGGCGTACGCAACTGCGCGCGCGTCCAGATGTTTCAATTCATCGTACATCGCCTCTGCATATTCTTCGCTTGGCAATTCAGGCAACTGACACATTACCTGATAACGCCCTAAAATTTGTAGCCATTCTATTTTTGTCATTGTTTTGCCCACTCCATCAGGCGGTTTGCTTGTTGTATTTGTTTAATTGCTTTTGCAGGTTGATAGTTGACCAACCATCGGTCATCATTCAGCCATGCAACACAACCCTTTGCGAATCCCTTTGCGACCTCATCAGACGTGCAGTATGCCTCAACGCCTTTCAGCAATTCATCAGCAGTTGCGCGCTTGCTTTTTATGATTGCAATAAACTTTTTCTTTGCTTTATCCTTTGCGCCTGCGCGCTGCTTTGGATATTTCGCCCAGAAAGTATTAAATGCAATCTCAATGCTGCGGTCTTTGTCTGATGGATATACTTGCAGCAACTGTGCGATTGACGTCTCTGTTGCGTATTCTTTGCAGGAAAAGTCCGTTTGTATGCGTTTGATTGTATCGTCCTCCCAATGTTTTTTGGCCTCTGATAAAATCGGTGCTGGAAATTCCCAACATTGAAATCCTGCTGTAAATTTGGCGTATATCAATCGGTCAGCAGATACAACCATTGTTCCTGTTTGTTTCTTCGCTGGCGCGATTTCTTCGGTCTTTTTCTCTTCATGCGCAATCGGGGCGGTCTTTGTTCTTTTGCCGCCCCAACCTCTGTGTTGGTTTTCAATAAGCCATCTTGTGGCGTCCAGACGTTTGCTTTCTGCCACATAAAGGCCAATTAATTCATGCACAATATCAACATTGATTTTCTTCATTTCCCAGCCATGTCCGCTATTTTACCATAAATGTATGCCCCTAAAAACATACCGCCATAGACTACTAAACATCCTAAAAATTCTGGGTCTAAAAACATTTCTGCTAACATATTCTCTCTCCTTTGGTTCTTTATTTCTTGGTTGTTTTCTTCTGTTCTTTAACAAATCTATCTGCTTTAACAGAAAAATTATCAAATAAACGTTTCATTTCTTCAATTTCAAACATCGTTTGTCCTTTTGGTTGTTATTTTGTGATAGTTGCCCACTTGCGGTACTGTGGTTCTAATGTGTTGTTGATATAGTTCTTGATTGCAGGAACTAGGTTCTTCCCCCAGCATTCTGGTGTAAAGTCGTACCACTGTGGAAAAGCACCGTCAATCCCATAATCTTCAATGCCTTGAATTAAGTCGGCAGATACGTTTAAGAAAGAATCATAGCAAACATAGCCCAATTCACTAACCTGCACACGTTCTTCAAAATATTCGTTAATAAGTTGTTTAAGTGTTTTCATAATAAGTCCTTTTGGTTTGTCTCTGCTGGTATTATATCATTACAAAAAAGCAATGTCAACTATTTATTGCAAAAAAGCAATTTGCCAAAAATCCCAGATTCCCGCTATAAATTATATACCAAGATTTCATCTTGATACATCTTGCTCATCTTGAAAGTCTTGATTGTCATCAATGGGGCGGCTGTTTTTAATAACCTTTGCATACTGCATGCATGCCTCTGTAAATTCTTTTAAGTACTGCGCCTCATCAAAACGTTTCTTTCTGCGCAGCCATACGCGGTATTTTCTATCTGCCATTGCTCTATCCTTTCTTTCCTGCATTACCATTTGTTCTGCCTCTGATGGCGTGTTTGCTATTTTCAACATGCGTTTCAGTCTCATTTTGTTTTCAAGATTAAATGCTTTGGCCATATTGCGCAGCCGCTGCTTTTGTTCCTCTGTTGGATACGCCAGATACAACGTCAGTCTGAAATGACAATTGTTCGTTTTAAGCGGCCTGCCAGTACGCCTATTAACGTGTAAAGGCGCAGATGTTTCCGTTTTGGAAATGGCTGAATTGTTATGATTTTCGTTCTCTTGCTCTATGAGTTCTATTTGCATATTGTGCCTCCCTTGATTATGTACATACATTTTATCTTTTATATGCGGCACAAATCAAGGATTTTTATTAAAAAAACAATATAAAATTAAAAAATAAAAGTTTGTAAAAAAATCCTGCGGCAGTCCAGATTATTTATACTTTTCTTTCAATACGCGCTTTATTATCTGTTTGTCGCGCTGCTTTATGTTCCATTCGTGCAGGGCTTTGATGTATTTCTGTTTGGCAACCTGTTCAAATTCCTGCTGCGTATTGTTCCCTTTGATACAATTACAGATGAAATGCGCCCATTTCCAGCCGTCTGGCGTACCTCCGCGCGATAGCGGCGGTTCGTGTTCTTTGTTCTTGCGTTCCTTTTCAAGTATTAGCAGGCCGCAGATACAACAAAACAATTCATCAGAGTGCTGCATTTACCCTTTGTACCTCTTTTATCCTTGCTATCCAGCCGTTAAGAAAACATCGCTGTGATTCATCTTTTTCAACTATGTTCTCATAATGCTGCCGCCAATAGTAAAAATAATCCTCAACCATGCCATTCACATCACGACAATAGCGCGCGGCTTTAATTGTCGCGCTGCCTATAACGCCGTCAACAATAGCAAGTACTGTGCGCTGCAATATGTTGGCCGCGGTTGTTGTGCCACAATTGACTGCGCATGAAAAAACTGGATAGCGCAGTTGCTCTGGCAGTTTATCGCATTGGCATTTGTTCCAATAGTCAATTTTATAGATGTCTTTGGCTTGGTCAGCGGTCAAATCTTTAATGGTCATGCCGCTTTTGCGCAACGCCTCTCCATATACGCGTGCAGATATGCCATACTTTGTACCCATTAGGACGCCGCCTTTGCTGCCGCGCGCTTTCCCATCAGTCCAATTGCCATAATCTCGG
>JAFZHX010000006.1 GCA_017554665.1 Alphaproteobacteria bacterium | reverse complement strand
TGTTTTTGTAATTCTTTTTTCAGTTCGTCTTTTTGTTGCTGCAGTTGCGTGATTGTGTTTTCGTTTTTATTTATAACACTTGCTTCGTATATGTTGCCAGCAACACCAACAGCAGTTAAGCCTAGGGTAGAAACACCTGCAATTTTTAAACCTTTGGTTGTGTTTGTGCATTTTTCAAGTTCTGCTATTAATTCTTGCTTTTCTTTGACCAATTGTTCATAACGCGCAGAGTTGCTGTGGCCAGTAAATGGAGCGATAAAAATTAACAATGTAATCCAAATATATTTTTGAATTTTATTCATTAGTTAATCCTGTGGTCTGTTTTGAATTTTTTATTTCTTGCTCTGTGTTAGATATAGTGTTTTTTTGTTCCTTTATTTGTGCGCCTTGTACACCAGCGGCAATACCTGTTGCAACAACACCAGCAGAACCAATGACGGTGGCCGCAATCCAGCCTTTTTTACTTTTTTGGCATTTGCTTAATTCTGATTTTAAGATAAGGATATCGTTTTCAAGTGTCGCAATGTCTTGTGCTTCTTTTAGTCCGTCTATTTCTGTTGAAGCATTTGATACAAAAATAACTGATATGCTTAGTAGTAAGGAGGTTAATATCTTTTTCACGATTTTGCCTTTTATTCTTCTACTTCATATTCTTCGATGTAAGTACGCTTCACAGATTCTAGTTTTACTGGTTTAAAGTCAGATGATTTGATTGTGGTATCGTCTGATTCAATAGTTACAATATTTGTATGCACAGGTTGTGTTTCGGACTTGATGTTCGCACCAATTGTTTTGCTGCGATATTTGTCGCGAAATCTTTCTGGCAGTCGAATATAATCATCAGGGTCAATACCGTTTGTTTCCATGTTCATAGCATTGGCCTGTGATATGCGTTTTTGCTCAATATTATACAAAGGTGTCATAAAACTGATAGGTGCAGGTTTGATTTCTGTGGCTGTACCTGAACCGTTTAGTTGCATAATACGAAGTGCACGTTCGTTGTCGCCATTTGGCTTTAATCTGAACAAGCCGTCTGTGCCAATGTAGCCACTTGGGTCCAGTAGGTAGGCCGCATTGCTTTTGTTGGAATATATCATATTGATAGCCATATTAGTTGCATCATAACCAAAACTGGCTAAGCGATTTGCAGGTGTGCCAGAAACTTGTTCGTATGTTGCAGAAAATACAGAATTTGTTTGTGGTAAAGTTGCATATTTTGCGCCACTTAGTGTGTAATCAGATGCAATGTCTGAACCTTCCCACATTGTTGTTCCGTAAAAAGCAGCATCACGAGCACTTACATTATAATAACGCAAGAACGATGCTATGGCCTTGGTGTCATCGCCATTGCCAAGAAATAAAATTCCATCGTATGGTACGGTGCCAACAGTTTCTGTTTTTTCCAGTTTTTCCAGTTGTGTGTTTAAGTTAGATTTTTCAATCGGACTTAAACTTTCTGTTGATAGTACATCAGAAATAACCTGACGGGCGCGCGTGTGTGCGGCTGTGCGTGCATGGTACATTGATGCTGTGATAGATGCGTTCTTTATTGATTCAGAATCTTTTTCTGTGTAATAAAAGATTCCAATCAATGGCATTTCATAGATTTCAGCAGCTAATTTAGCAGTATCTGCCATCAGACGACCTGATTTTGTGTCTGGGGCAATAATGATAAACTTTTTTATATCGTCAGATTTGATTTGTTTGACAATTTCTTCAACACCGTTGTTTGGCATCAGTGCCATTGTCATAACACCATTACCAACAGCGGTCGCGTCAGATGTAAATGATAAAGCTGGTATGTTAGAAGGTTTAGATTTTTTCAAATATAATGCATCTTTGGCAAATAATGGCCCAATAATAACCTTTGGATTTGTGGCTAATGCTGTATCTATGGCATAATCAATGTCGGAAGCTGTGTCATAGAAAGATACAGATATATTTTGACTGTTGCTTTCTAGTACGGCTGTTTCAACAGATGTGCGGATAGTTTTGCCAACCTGAGCAGATTGGCCCGTTAATGGTAACAATACAGCAATGTGTTGTACGTCTTCTGAAAAAGAACCGTACATGTGCGAATATTTGCCGTGTTCCAAATTAGATGGACGACCAACAAAAGCTTCTTCGGATACGGTCCAATCATTGCCCCCCATAAAATGTTTGTTAGAACAACCAGCTAAAACAATCATAGCGACTAAATAAGTAAAAAATTTGTTTATATACATTGAAAAATCCATTTTATTTTGTATCATTTTACTATAAAAGGATGATAAATGCAAACAGGGCTTTATATTGTTGGTACGCCAATTGGAAATTTGTCTGATATGTCGCCACGCGCAGTTGAAGTTTTACAATCTGTTGACTTGATTGCTGCTGAAGATACTCGTGTTTTTGGTAAGTTGGCAGCTCATTTTGAAATAAAAACAAAAAGAATTTCTTGTCATGAGCATAATGAACGCGATGTGGTGCCAGAACTGATAGAAAAAATTCAATCTGGTATGTCGGTGGCTGCGGTTAGTGATGCTGGTATGCCTGGAATTTCTGACCCTGGTTTTCGCTTGGTGCGTGCTGCTCGTGAAGCAGGGGTGCCTGTGTTCGTTGTGCCTGGACCTGTGGCGGCAATTTCTGCTTTGGTATTGTCAGGTTTTCCAACAGATAGATTTACTTTCTGTGGCTTTTTTGATGAAAAGAAATTGCGTGATGATAATAAAATACCACATACTATTATTTACTATGAAAGCCCAAACCGTGTTATGAGTACAATAGCTGCTTTTGCGCGTGTTATGCCAGAGCGCAAAATTGCAATTGTTCGTGAAATTACAAAAGTTTATGAAGAAACTATTATAGGCTATCCTGCGGAGTTGATGAATATAACTCCGCCACGCGGTGAAATTGTTATTGTTGTTGGCCCAAGACCAGAACACAAAATGACAGATGAAGAAATTAGTAATATTGTAAATGATATTGCAGCAACTTCGATGAAAAGTGCTGCTGCTGATTTGGCTTTGCGTGCAGGAATATCAAAAAAAGAAGCATATAAAAGACTTTTAGAATCAGGAGGCAGTAATGATTAAGTTTGTGGGTAGCTTTGAAACAGTTAAATCTTTGCCAAAGACTCGGTTTGCAGAATATGCGTTTATTGGTCGCAGTAATGTTGGAAAATCTTCTTTGATAAACGCTGTTGTTGGGACGACAATTGCGCGTACTTCGAATACTCCTGGTCGTACGCAAAGTTTGAATTTGTTTAATCTGGACGACAGAATTATGATTGTCGATTTGCCAGGTTATGGCTATGCCAAAGTATCCAAAACAGACGCAATGCGCTGGTTGCACAGATTAGAAGAATATTTGTTAAACAGAAGTCAGTTAAAACGACTGTTTATATTGATTGATTCTCGAATTGGTGCACGTGATTCTGATTTAGATTTGATGGATTTTTGTGATGCAAATGCAATACCTTATCAAATCGTTTATACTAAAAAAGACAAGAAAGTGCGCGAGCAAAAGCAAGTTGAAATCGTGCATACGGAACATGGTGCAATGATTCCAGAAATTTTATATACTTCTGCAGAAAAGAAAACTGGATTAGATGAGATAAAGGGAACTCTTGGTATCAAATAGCAATATTTTTTATGCGACAAATCCTGCAAAAATATCAGAAGCTTTATGGCATCTGATTTCAAATGCAAATGTCGATTTGGCGGATATGTTAATATTTTTGCCAAGCCGTCGTGCTGTGCGAAGTGTTGAAAAATTGATTGCTGAAAAATGTGGTGGTGTTGCGATATTACCTATGTTGGTGCCTTTGGGTGATGGGGCTGATGAAGAAATAGAATCACAGGAAGAAGTTGCGGAAATATCTGATGCTGAACGTGTTGTCGTTTTGGCAAAGTTGTTGGCGGCTGATGCAAATGTTGGAAATTTATCAACTGGGTTAATGTTGGCTCGTGATTTAATGCGGATGCAAGACTATCTGGAAAACGAAGGAATTGATGCGGCTTTGGTTAATTGGGCCGAATTAGTAGATGAAAAATATGCAACTCATTTTCAAAATAAAGCCAAGATTTTAAATATTTTATCTGAATTTATGAATTTGTATGCGGGGAATCGTAAAACAGGTGTGCAAATAAGAAATCGTGATATTCGTGATTGGGTTAATCATTTTGATAAGTATAAATTTGTCGTTGTTTGTGGGTCTACGGCCAGTGTGCCTGCAACAGCAGATTTGATGAGGGCTGTTTCTTCGTTGCCATATGGGCGAATTATTCTGTCTGGCAAAATAGATGGGCGTATAGAAGATTTTGAATTAGATACAAATCCATATAATGCAGAATATAATTTTCTAAAAAGTATAGGTGTTGGGTTCGATGAAGTGTTGCCGATTGATGTTGGTGTTTCTGCTATTGATTTTATGAATTATGCTTTTGGAAACGATTGCGAAAGTGCAGATGTGAATCTTGATTTGTCGCATTGTTCTCTGGTTACGTGCAATTCAGAAGCAACAGAAGCAGTGGCGGTTGCAAATATTGCAAAACAAAATGTAGAGCAGGGTAAGTCTGTATTAATCATAACACCCGACGCGGCCGGAAACCAACGTATAGCAAGTGTGTTTAAAAATTATGGATTGGATGCTGATTTTTCTGCAGCAACAGCAGGCGCAATGACTGTTACAGGTCGTGCAATTCTAAATGTGCTGGATGGTTGGATTGAAAGTGGTGCTGGCTTGTTTGATAAGTTGTATGCAGATTCTGGTTTTAACTTGTTTAACACTGTCGCAAAGATTGTAGATGAACAATTGGTGGAGTTTAAACCGCAATTTGTAGTTGATGATGAAGTTAGTGTTCAAGTTTGGACAGCTATAAAAAAGATTTCTGATGCGTTAGAAAACGCAGATGTAAAGTTGACTTTGGCAGATGCGCGTGCGTTTGTTGCAGATGCGCTTGGTACTGTGTCGCAACGAAATGCAATGAAATCGGATTCTAAGATTATCGTGTTGGGTACTATTGAATCGCGTATGCAGACGGCGGATGTTGTTATTTTAACAGGGTTAAATGATGGTATGTTTCCTTCGACTGGTTATGAAAATGCATGGTTGCCAAAACGCGTGGCAAAAGAAATTGGTTTGCCTTCGCCAAATAGAAAAGTGTCTTTGCAGGCATTAGACTTTATGAATTTGTCTTGTGCAAAACGTGTGTATTGGACAAGGGCTACGGTTTCTGGTGGAGTACAAACGACCGAGTCTAGGTTTTTGTCGCGTGTGATTGCGCGTCGAGCAAATATTGATTTAGAATCTGGTAAAAAAATTGTTCAAGAAGTGGCCGAAGCAGATGTTGTCCCTTATTGTCCGCTGGATAATTTTGTTGCTACTCCGCCTGCGGATTGGTCAGATGTGTTTGTAACAGATTTAGAATATTTAATTCATAATCCTTATGCTTATTATGTAAAACATATATTAAAGTTGCGTGTTCAAGATGATTATTGGGTTGGACCTGATGCGCGAACTTTTGGAAATCTTGTTCACAAGGTTATAGAAGAAGCGACTGATTTGCGCCCTGATGTTTTAGTAGCACAAATGGATGCAGCTGCTTTGGAAAAACTTGGGCGGGGCAGTGTGCTGTTTCACTTTTGGCATAAAAGATTTTTAGAAATTGCGCCAGTTGTGGCTAATGAATTGTCAAATATTCAAAAAGCAAAATCTGAAATTGGTGGTGCTGTAAAGATAGCAGGACGCAATGTGCGTGCACGCGCAGACTTGGTTTGGGATGGTGGTGTTATGGATTTCAAGACAGGTGCTGCGCCAACAAAAAAACAATTGCTGGATGGAAATATGCCACAGTTGCCATTAGAAGCATTTATGTTGCAATCAGGTGGATTTAAAATAAAAACAAGTACTTTATCTGGTGCGCCTATAATGAAGTTCTTGCAACTTAAAAACAACGATGTTCGTGTGATAGAGTATAATAGTGAAACAACGCAAGAAATGATAAATGCAGCTGTGAATAAAGTAACAGAACTGTTTTATATGTATTCTGCAGGTGCAGCAGGTTATGAATATCACGATACAGGGGACAGAAAGTACAAGCAATATGACGATCTGGCCCGTGTATATAAATTATGATGTTTTATTTTAGTTCTAGCATAAGACCACAATGGTCGGTTGGCTTGTTAGCAAGTCTTGGCTCTAAGTCTATTTCACAATTTTTTATCATTGATGCAGCTGTTTTGTTGCATAAGAAATAATCAAGACGCAGACCTTGTTTGTTGCCAACTGTATCATGGCCGCGATAGCCGTACCAAGTATAATCAACTGTGTCCGGGTGCAGAGTGCGCCATGCATCAATCCAACCTGAATTTAGCCAATCATTCATAATGTTGCGTGCTTCGGGTGCAGAAATTGCAACACCTTCGTAATTTTTTGGTTTCCAAATATCTCTGTCTTGGATTGCAACATTAAAGTCGCCACCGATAATAACAGGTTCTTCACTGCTCAAGTATGGTGCAATGTGTTTTGTAAATGCGTTCATCCACTCTAATTTATAAGGGAATTTTGGAGATGTTACCAAGTCTCCGTTTGGCATATATACATTTATAATGCGTACATGGCCGTCAATTACACATTCTAAGAAACGAGCATGGGTGTCTGGGTATTCTGGCATTCCCATTGTTACATCTTCGATAGAATATTTTGAAAAAACTGCAACACCATTCCAAGATTTTTGACCGAAAACTTTGACATTATAGCCGTATTCATCGAATAACATGTGTGGAAAGTTTGCGTTTTCTACTTTTATCTCTTGTACCAAGATTGTGTCGTACTCTCCCTTGCGTAAAATGTCAATAAAACTTTCGATGTGAGCGCGAATAGAGTTTATGTTCAAAGTTAAAATTTTCATATTTGATTTCCTATTATTTCTTAAGTATAATAGCCACTGTCCAATATAAAAACAACAAGGAATTTTATACAATGAATATGTATCAGTTGTTAGAACGTTCCGCACAAACTTGGCCAGACAATTTATATCTGGTTCGTGAGGGCGTTTATTCTAAAGATTTTATCGGTTTATTAAAAGCACGTGCTGCATCATTAGATGCTGCTGGTGTTAAAAAAGGCGATGTTGTTGGTATCTTGTCTCACAATATTCCAGAATTCCCAATCACAATGTTTGCTGTTTGGTATTTGGGCGGAACTGTGTTGTTGTTGGATACTAATTTAACTCCATTTGAATATGACAATATGGCTTCTATTACAAACTGTCATATGGTTTGTGCAGAAAAGTCTTTTGTTTATAAAACAAGCAAATTTAAATTCTATGATATCACCAAGAAAGACGGCAAGGTCAAGGCTGACTTGAAACCTGCAAATGTAGAATCTTTGGATATTGCAACAATGTCATTTACATCTGGTTCAACAGGCGTGCCAAAGGTTGTGCCATTAACTCACTTTAATATTATCGAATGTGCAAATTCTTTGGAATCAATGGCAGAATGGATTAGAGAAGGCGATTATTTGTATGGCTTCTTGCCAATGTACCATGTGTTTGGTTTTGCTGTTGAAATTTTGGCTACTTTGCATTTTGGTGCAGGTGTTCTGTTGCAACCAACAATTAATCCAAAAGAAATTATGGCTGACTTTAAAAAGTTCCGCCCACAGGTTATCCCAGCTGTGCCAAGATTATGGGAAGTTTTCCGTAATAAAATCATCGATAATGTAAAGGCACAAAAGAAATGGGGTTTGGTATCTTTTGTATTAAAGCATGGCAAGTTGTTGAATAAAATCGGACTTGGCTTTTTGGTACGCAAGGTACAAAAACCAATCTTGGATGTGTTTGGTGGACGCGCCCGTCTGTTGATTGCTGGTGGTGCAGCAACTAAACCAGAAGTTGAAACTTTCTATGAACGTTTAGGTTTGACATTTATTCAAGGTTATGGTTTGACAGAAACAGTTGGACCTATCTGTATCTCTATACCAACCAAGAAACGTTTGCCATTTGCTTTTGGTGGGCCAACATTGAACAACGAATGTGAAATTCGTGATAAAAACGAAGAAGGCGTTGGTGTTCTGTGGTTGCGTGGTCATCAGGTATTCGGTGGCTATATGAATAACGAAGAAGCTAATAAAGAAATCTTTGACGAACGTGGCTTCTTTAACACTGGTGATATGGTGTCAATGGACAAAAACGGTGAACTGCATTTCGCAGGACGCAAAAAGCAAGTGATCGTTTTGGATAGTGGTAAAAATGTTTATCCAGACGAACTGGAAGGTATGTTTATCACAATTCCAGGTGTAAAAAATGTTGCTGTGTTTGAACATGTTGTCAAAGACAAAACTGTTACATACGCAGTATTTAGTGTTGAACCAGGTGTAACTTTGGAACAGATTGGTGCAGCTGTTGCAAACGAAAACAAGAAGGTTGCAAGTTATAAATGGGTTACACACTTTGCTATAACAAATGAAGACTTGCCTTTGACAAGTACTCAGAAAGTTAAGCATCACAAAGTTCGTCAAAATCTGGTTGATGGGTTGTATCCAGATCGTCACGAATAAAAATAAATTATAATAATTTATCTAAAAGCAAATCGGGAATCTCATGTAGCGTTTGTACACTACGATTCCCGATTTGCTTTATCATTTTAATTCATTTCTAATTTTTATTTTCCAAGGCACAGTTGGCCGAATGTCATATCCATAACCTCGGATGCGGTGATTGTGCCAAGTATTTTGCCAATAGCGTCTGATGCGCGGCGGGTATGTTCTGCAAATATATCGTAATTTTCGCCTGCGTTAATTGCGCTTGCTAAATCTTGTTGTGCTGATTCTAGTAATGATTTTGTGCGGGCATTTACAGATACTGTTGATTCAGAGCCGTCAAACAATTCATGGATTTTTTGGCGCAATGTGTTCATAAGTGTATCCATACCGTTACCTGATTTTGCAGATGTGTAAATTGCGTTTGGTATGTCTTGTGTTTCGATTGTGTCAGACTTGTTTATAACAATGATTTCATTGTTTGATATGTTTGTGGCAGATATAGAATCAGGTGTGTAAACATGGATGATTATATCTGCGTTTTCAATTTCTGATTTTGTGCGTTCTATTCCAATGCTTTCGATTGTGTCGTCTGTTTCACGAATCCCGGCTGTGTCAGATAGGTTTACCATAAAGCCATCAATGTCAATAGTGCTTGATACAACATCACGTGTCGTTCCGGCAATGTCGGATACTATTGCACGATTTGTGCCAACCATATAATTAAAGATAGATGACTTGCCAACATTGGTTTGTCCAGCCAAGACGATATTTATACCACCACGAATGCTGCGTGCGTTTCTGTATTGTGATAAAGCCTGACTTATTTCTGTGTATAATTGTTCTGCACTGTTACGAACCGTGTCGCCAATATTTGCAGGTAAATCATCAGGGCTGTAATCCAAGATAGCAGCTGCGTATGCAGAGATTTCTACCATTTTGTTGCGCCATGCGTTATATATCTTACTGTCAAAACCCATCATAGAACGCAATGCATGTTTGCGTTGCATATCTGTTTGTGCATCAAGTAATGCAGCCAATCCGTCAACATCTGCTAAATCCATCTTGTTGTTATAAAAAGCGCGTCTTGAAAATTCGCCAGGTGTTGCCATACGCATGCCAAGTGTGGATAAATATTCAAAAACTTTGTTTATAACAGCAGGTGCGCCATGCGTGTGCAATTCGATAACATCTTCGCCTGTAAAGCTGTGTGGAGCAGGGAAGTAAATTGCCAAACACTGATCGATTAAGTCGCCATTTGTGTCGCACAGGTTTGTGAAATACGCACAACGATTTTTTATTTCGGTCTTGGATACAAAGGTTGTAAATGTATCGTACAAGTCTTGTCCAGATATACGAATAACAGCCACACCTGATTTGCCATGACCGCTTGATAATGCAAAAATTGAGTCGTTATTCATTTGTAGTGGTGGGGGTTAGGAATATATCTTTTGTTATTACTTGTTTTATGATACTATTAGTATAGCGAAAAAGAGAGAAATGTCAACCAATTTATTTGTCAATTTATGTCAATTTTATGTTGAATAACATATTGATTTTAGTAAATAATGCGCTGGTGGTTGAAAAAAAGGGGGTAATATGTTTCGCAAAATAAAGTATAAATTAAAGAAAAAACAACAAAACGATACAGTGTCGGATTTTCCATCGTCTGTATTTGGTTTTTATTGGTCTGTGATAAAACGCTTCCCGTTGTTTTACGGTGTTGTTGGTTTTATTATGGTCTTTTCGTATATGATGGATACAGTTACTTTTCCTTATACGAACAAGTGGGCTGTACAGGTGTTCGAAAGTGCTGCAAAAGGGCAGTGGAACGAAAAGCTGTTATGGATAGCCGCAATATACTTAATTATTTATTTTGCTGCTATAATACGACAATACTTTAATCTGCACTGGCGGCCTATTATTAATCGATATACGAGCTTTGTTTTGTATAAACGCATTTATAAAAATGATACAGACTTTTTTATAGGGCGTTCTTCAGGACAAATAATAAGTCAAATGTCAACGGTTAGTAATAGCTTGAACAGTATGACTTTGGAGTTTTATACCGGTGTGGTAAAGCATATACTGGGTATGCTGGTTTTGTCTGTTGGTGTTTTGTTCCAAAATGTTTGGATCGCTGTAATGGTTGTGGTAGCGGCTGTTTTGCGTACTGCGTGGAGATATATCTGGCAACGCAAAATAAATGTTGTGCAAAAACAAGCGCAAGATGTAAGAGCAAAAGTTTCTGGTGTTCGAACAGATAGTCTGGGTAATGCTATGACTGCTAAATTGTTTGGAAATATCGAATACGAAAACAAGTATATCTGGAATCAGCAAGAAGAACAAATTGATTTAGAACATAAAATCGGCTTTTTGCGTCGTGTGCAAGATTGGCCATCTCAGGCTTTGTGGTTTGGACTTAGCTTTTTGTTAATTACTATGTGCTGGTATTTTATCAAAGAAGGCTCTATGGGATTGGCAGACGGTATGTTTGTTTATGTTGCAGGTCGTACCATTGCTAGAACCTTTAATATTTTGATGGAAGAATTGGTTGCGTTCAGTGAAGAAAAAGCAAAAGTTGTTCATGCTTATGATGATATTATTTTGCCGTGCTCGATTGTTGATGCGGTTGGCGCTAAAAATATGAAAGCAGTCAAAGGACAGATTGTTTTTGAAGATGTGTCCTTTAACTATGGTGAAAAAGACATTATTAAGCATTTTAACTTGTTGGTAAAACCGCATGAAAAAGTCGGTATAGTTGGTTTGTCTGGTGCAGGTAAAACTACATTGGTTAACTTGATACTGCGTGCGTATGATGTAAAGTCTGGCGCAATAAAGTTTGATAATTACGATATTCGTGATGTTAAACAAGACTCGTTGCACAAAAATATATCTTTCGTGCCACAAGAAGCGGTTTTATTTAATAGAACTTTGCTGGATAATATTCGTTATGCTCGTCCGCAAGCTAGCAGACAAGATGTAATTGAAGCTGCAAAGAAAGCGAATATACACAGCTTTATTCAAAAGTTGCCAACCTTGGTTGGTAATCGTGGAATTAAACTGTCAGGTGGTCAAAGACAACGTGTTGCAATAGCAAGGGCTATTTTGAAAAATTCTCCGGTCTTAATTTTGGACGAAGCGACATCTGCGCTGGATTCAGAAAACGAATTGTTAATACAAAAGTCTTTGAAAACAGTTATGCGTGGAAGAACGACTATTGCGATTGCTCATAGATTATCTACTTTGCGCAATATGGATAGAATTATCGTATTGGACAAGGGTAGAATTATCGAAAGTGGTACGCATGCACAATTGTTGCGTTTGGGCGGAGAGTATCGCAAGTTGTGGAATATGCAAACAGGCGGATTTGTTGGTGAATAAAAATGCCCCAAACGGGGCATTTTATTTTTGTAAAGCAGATTGTTGTTTTGTTATTACTGCTTCCATTGTTCGGGCTATTTCTGAAACGCGACTTTCTATACCAAGTGGATTTATTATTTTTTCACCATGTTCATTTTGTGTTGCTGTTTCTTTCATTATTTCAATTAATTCATCTTGCCAGTTTGGACGGGTGCAGAATATTGTATTGTCTTGTAATGCGCAAGCGAATACACCTGTTATGTATGGAATAGTAGAGCTGTTACCGCCAGATCTTCTATATATGTACCCGCCAGAGTAATAAGGAGTTGTTTTACCATCAGTTGGTATTCCGATTTTGTCTTGGTATCCTGTTGGATAGTTGGTGTCGTATGGTAATAAGTGCGATTGTATGAACGATAGTGTGCTAGATTGATTGCATGTTGATAACATAATTCCGTTGTCTTTACATGCGGTTAATGCCTTTTTGTAATTTTCTTCTTTAATGGATAAGCTGCATGATATAAGTCTGATTTTTTTACTTTGGTCTAGCGTTTTGTTTGTTTCGATAATTTTGTTTATCGCAGCTAATATATATGTGTCGTGTCCCGAAGGTAAATTATTTTTTTCATCCTTCCAGTTGTTTGCGGCGAAATAGTACAAGTCTGCATCTGGAGCAGTGCCAGTAGTTTTTCCAACAGCACAGCCAGTAACAAGACTGCCATGTTCATCGGGAGAGGTTGTATTGTTGCCTGGCCAATAACCAACAGCTTCATAATGTTTTATATTATCTACATATTCAGGGTGTTCAAGGTTTAGTCGTTGGTCAATAATTGCAATGCCAATATTTTTACCTGTTTTTCCGATTTTGTGTACAGGTGCCATTTCTGATTGTTTTTTCTGGTCTTCTAAAATTTTTTGTGGGTTAAATCCGGCTGGCATTTTTTCGGGGGCAGGCCAAATAATTCTATCTGTCCAAGCTGTTATTATATCAGGTATTTTGTTGCCGTCCTTGTCCTTTGCAGGGTTCCAACGATTTGCTAATTGGCCAACAAAAAGATGTTCGTATTCTCTTAAATCTAGGTTCGATAAGTCTAGTTTGTCGATTATATTTTGTTTGCTGTTTGCAAGAATATCAAAAAGTTCGTCTATGTTTTTTATAACTTTGTAATTATTAGTTTTGTTTAAATTTTTAATACCATTAAAAAACTTCTGTATTTTTTTTATCATTTCTTACCTTGCTGTGCTTATTTCTTTTAAAGCCATTGGGACCAGTTTTGATATATCTGCGTTTGGATTTGAATTCACCAGTTTTTGTGCCATTTCGATAATGTCTAATCTTTTGTAACCCAATGCTTCTAGGGCCATTAACAAATCAGGCAGGGCAGATGATGTTGCGCCGTCTGTTGTTTGAGTGAACGTTGTGGCAGATGTGCTACCGACTTTGCTTTTAAGTTCTACTATGATTTTTTCTGCCATCTTTTTGCCAACACCTGGGGCTGTGGCGATTGTTTTTGCATCGCCTGTTGCAATGGCTGACATTAATGTATCTGTTTTAATGGTGCCCATTATCGCCAAGGCTACCTTTGGGCCAACACCAGATACACCTGTTAACATATTAAATAAATTCTGTGATGCGATTGTTGAAAAACCAAATAAACGGATTGAATCTTCGCGGACAACTGTTTCTATCCATAGCTCAATAGTTGATTTATGTGTCAGATATTCAGGTGTGAAAACCTTGTAGCCAACGCCATTTACTAATAAAATTATGAATCCGTCGCCAATATAGTCAACTATGCCTTGCAATTTTCCAATCATTTGTTATCCTTTTGAGGTAATTTTAATCTAATTAAATAAAAAGGTCAAATATGAGTGGACATAGTAAATGGCATAATATTCAACATAAAAAAGGTGCAGCTGACGCAGCTCGCAGTGGTTTGTTTACAAAATTAGCTCGTGAAATCACTATGGCAGCCAAGTTGGGCGATAAAAACCCAGATAATAACCCAAGATTGCGTTTGGCTATTTTGACAGCACGCAAAAACTCAATGCCAAATGATAATATCAAACGCGCAATCGACAAGGCTTCGGGTGCAAATACTGAAAACTATGAAGCAGTTAGATACGAAGGTTATGGCCCAGGTGCTGTGCCTGTTATCGTAGAAGCTTTGACCGATAATCCACGTCGTACAGTGCCAGAAATCCGTAATATCTTTGGTAAAAATGGCGGTAATATGGGTGAAGAAGGCTCGGTTGTGTTTATGTTCACACGTGCAGGTCAAATTATGTACCCAGCATCAATCGGTAAAACCGAAGATGAAATGATGGAAATTATTATGGAAGCAAATGCTGATAATTTGGAAACTTCCGAAGAAGGTTTTATCATTACAACAAAGCCAGAAGATTTTGTTAATGCTCAAAAGTATTTGGCAGATATCTTGGGCGAACCAGAGCAGGCTGAATTAACTTGGGTGCCAAATATGCCAATGGATTTAGATGACGAAGCATATGCAAAATTGGAAAAGTTGGTTGATGCACTGGATGCAAATGATGATGTGCAGAAAGTGTTCACAGCAGCCGCTTAACTAAAATAAATCATATCTAAAGCGGGTTGGTAATGGCTTATGTAGCTTTTGTACACTATGCCATTTCTAACCCGTTTGTTTATATCGTTATTTTTAATTTGTTTGTTAATTGCGCGGTATCTAAATAATTGTGGGTTTTGTAATGAGATGGTGTTTAGAAGATGTTGAAAGAGCAATTAGGCAGGCAAGAAATAAAATTACCCCGGTTGCTGATGAAATAATAGAAGAGCTAAAAATACCAAAAAATACAGATGTGTTTGTTGTTGGGGGCTTTGTTCGCGATGCGGTCTTGTGTGAATTAACAAAGCAAAATAGTGAATCAAAAGACATTGATTTAATATTGTCTGAAAAGCCTGATTTATCACAGAATCCAAATATTGTATGGAAAAAAGAAAATTCGTTCGGCGGAATAAAAGTTAAAACAAAAAAATTCCCAGAAATAGATATATTTGATAAATACCTTGATTGGCCGGGCATTATAGTTGGACAATACTTTGATTTTAATTTTAATTCTATTTACTACCACAATAAAACTAAGAGCATTTTAGCAGCGGCACCTTTTTATGGTTTTACATCAAATAAAAAAATAGAATTGATAAATTATCAAGTTGTTGATGATGGTATTAAAATTTTGTACAGCGATCCATCGCTTGTTTCTAGGGCATTGAAGTTCAAACTCTTGTTTCAACAAAAATATAAAATTGATGCAAGCTTGTCGGATTTTATTTTGTATTTGATATATAATATGGATAAAAAAACAGAACAAGAAATGCTTAAATACACACAACAAAAAATAAAAGATGAAATTTTAAGAAGGCAGATAATAAACGAATATTACAAAATAAAATGCCTTTAGCTAAAATATTTTCCTTCTTTGCAAGAACGATGCTTTATGATATAATTCATATAATAAAAATGGAGAGGAAGGTGAAAAAGATTTTATCTTTTTTATTAGCCGTTGGTGTGGCTAATGTAGCATATGCAGATGATGTTTCGTTTGCAGATGCTTTACGAAACGTTCGTAATAATTGTAGTGGTATTTCCGAAAAATTATCTGAAATCAAAAAGCTAGCAGGTGTTGGTACTGCAATGTCTGCGGTTGGTACTGTTGCTGGTGGTACTGCTGTAGCAACTGGTCTTGTTAAAAATAAGTTTGATAAAGTATCTGACAACTTAGAAAGACAAATAGAAATGTTTAAGAGTATGCAGGTGGATGCTTCAACTGTTGATGTAGAAGATTTTGTAAAGTTGCAACAAGATTTGGCAGATTTGTTAAAAAATGAAGAATTTAGTGAATATGTAGAGAGCTTAAATAGCGATGAGATGGATGCACAAAAATTAGCAACTGTTGTCGAAGAAACAAGTATGATTGCAGAAACAGAAAATTTGAAAGAAATGGTCGATGGTGTTTCTAAAACTGTCGGACATGTTAGAACCGGTACTTTGGCTGCTGCGACAGCAACAAATATCGCCGGTGCTGTTGTTTCTGGTGTGAATAAAATTGATGCTGATTTTGCAACTCAGATTGGTGTATGTATGGGCAGTGTAAAGTTGCTATCAAGCATGAAAGTACAAGCAAAGTTAGACGGAAGTGCTTCGGATGCAGATATTGCAGTTGCAGATAAAATAATCGCAGAATGTGATAAGTTTAATGTTTCTGATATTGAAAAAATTAATAAACGCGCAACTGGTGCAACTGTTGCAAGCTCGGTTGGTGCTGCTGCAGGTTTTGCTGGTACAATAACATCAGGTGTTGCAAATTCAAATTCTGTTAGGACAAGTGAAAATGCTCAGAAAGAAAAGAATTTAAATGCAGCTTCTAATGTGTTGGCAGGTGTTACAACAGCAGCATCTGTAACAGCTACTGTATTTAACGCTACGCAAATAGCTGCTGCAAAACGTGTTATTGAAACAGCAGAAAAGTGTGAGGAGGTAATAAAATGAAAAAATTAATGCTCGCAATTTGTTTGGCACTTTTATCTGTTTCGCAAGTTTTTGCAAAGACTGTTGTGTCGATATATGATGAATTTAATGTTTCGGCAACTTATTTGGTGGTGTCTGGATATTCAGAACAAGAAATTAATAAAATAATGATGGAAATGTTCAAGAAATATCATCATAAATTTGATGAAAACAAAGGTGTTTTTGAGTTAAGTTTATATGACTTGGTTGCTGTTGCTATGAAATCTGGCTTGGAACACGAAAAAGCACAAGAGTATGCTTTGAAAGTCTTAGGAAATGCTATGGGTATTGGAGGTGAGGGCACTGCTAAGGCTTGTGATATAAAAAATCCTAGGAAGTTAGAGTTTGTTGGAACTCAAAATATGATAGACAATGAATTCTTGTATAAAAATTTGGAAGATTTTGGTGAAAAAGTTGGTTTTGAATGTGATGGTATGGGGGCAAAACAGTGTGCAAAAGATGATATTATCAAGATGCCAGCAGGTCATTTCTTTAAGGGAGAAAAAATATCTGCCGAAGTAGAATATAGATGTAATTCGAGTTATCCGATTGGTGATAGCTGGGTTCCTATTGAGAAAAAAAATCATCGTGTTGGTGCTTGTGGTGTGAACTATGTTCGTTTTGAGGGTATTCAGCGAGAGACAGATAATGAATATTTGTATGAAAACAACAATGTGTTCCTTATGGTTAAAAACAATAACCCAACTATAGATAACGCAGGTAAAGATGAATATCAGGATTTGCCAGGTAAAGTATGGGAATGTGATAATAAATGGTGTTCATATGGTATAGAAGTTGTAATGCGTGCAGGCCATGTGTTTAGGGGTAATGTAGTAAATACAAACACTACCTATAAGTGTAATGGCGATAATTGGGAGCCTGTTGCTAATAGTTCTTCTTTTGCGTCAAGTAACCATGGGTTCAAAAAACCGGCTTGTGGTGTGAACTATGTTCTTTTTAAGGGTACGCAGGGAAAGACAGATAATGAATATTTGTATGAAAACAGCGATGTGTTCCGTACGGTAAAAAACAATAACCCAACTATAGATAACGCAGGTAAAGATGAATATCAGGATTTGCCAGGTAAAGTATGGGAATGTGATAATGAATGGTGTTTACAGGGTAAAGAAGTTGTAATGCCTGCAGGCCATGTGTTTAGGGGTAATGTAGTAAATACAAACACTACCTATAAGTGTAATGGCGATAATTGGGAGCCTGTTGCTAATAGTTCTTCTTTTGCATCTCCTTCTACATTTTCTAATTGGTAAACGTTACACAGGTTTTTCGAAACTGTTATAGTGACCGATGTACATATTACATCGGTCATTATTTGTTTGTTAGCATAGAGTATTAAATATAATGCAAAGTATTAAAATATTTTCATCATATTGCTGTGGGATAGGGCAATAGCAATAGCATCGGCTTCGTCCGCAGTTTTTGGATGAGCTGCTGGTAATAAAATTTGTACCATTTTATCAACAGCGCTTTTGTCTGCATGCCCAGCACCAGTTAGTGCTTTTTTTATTTTGTTCGGTTCATATTCGAAAATTGGAATGTCTTGATTCGCAACTGCGACAATAGCGGCAGATCGTGCGTGCCCCAGTATCAATGTTGTCTTTGGGTTTTTGTTTACAAATGTAATTTCAATACTGCATTCGTCTGGTTCAAATGTTTCGCATAATTTTGTAACTTCACGAAATATAGTAACAAGACGTTGAGACATTTCTATCTTTGGGTTTGGTAAAATTACACCGCTGGCAATATATTTGCGTGATGAACCGGCTGTATCAATTACTGCCCAACCTGTGTGTAATAGACCAGGGTCAATACCCAATATACGCTTTGTCATTTTTTTACTTTTTTTAAACTCCAAATAAAACGTGTTTTGCCCAACAGCATATATGATTTTAATTCATATTTTTGTTTTGGTTTAATTTTTTTAAATTCTGCGTCTGAAAGTCTGGAAAACATGTGTATGTACATGTCGCCATGTATGTAACTAGTTGTTTTGTTAAAGCCAGTCCATACTTCAAAACATCGACCATCGGTTGTGTAAACTTGTTTAATATGTTTGTGTTTTTTCTTTGTGATTTTAGTTTCTTTTATTGTTACAATTTCTGTTTTTATTGTGCATGCAACGTACATGAAATATAATATCACGACGCATACAGTTGTGTTTACATTGCTCGTATTTGGGAGGTAGGTGTCCATAATTCTATTTAGCCAGATTACTGGTAAAAATAGAATAAAAAATAACAGAATTTGTTTTTTCATATGATTACTTTCTTGATGCTTTGCGCTTTGTTATTTTTACTTCTTTTGCGGAAATTATGTGTTTGTAAAATCCTAGTATAGGAATGCGAACACCCCATGTTTTGATTTTGTATTTTTTGCTTTTTTTAATTTGCCTTGTATTTCATCGCTGTTCCATTTCCAAAACCAAATGTTGTTGGTGTTCTTGATTGCCTGACCATTGGTTGTGTAAATCATATAATCAGATATAGTAGAGTTATTCTCGCCATGGCTTTTAACAACAATGCCTTTGTCGGAAACAGTGATCGTTTCTTGTGGTACAGTTGTTGTGCAATACAAACCGTTTAATAATATAATAGATATGATGATTGCAATGATTGTGAAAATTATGAATATTGTATCCATGTTTGTTCCTTTTTTATTTCCTAAAACTTATTTTTCCAACTGCGTTATAACCAAAGTATTTGTTTATGCGTTTTGTGATTTCTTCTGATTGATATGATAGTTGTAAAGCATATGCCGGAGTTGCAGGACGAATTACAATGTTAAATGTGTTATCTCTGTTCTTTTTGATGGCAGCAAGTTTTGCAATACAAGAAATGTCTTTGCCGATTACTTCGTCCCAACGTTGCGCAAGGTCTGCATCGGATGCGCGGACACCAAATATTTTTATTAAACCACCCAAAGCACCCGCAATGGTTTGCGGGCGAGAAAGGCGTTCGTTAATTTTTTTATCGTGGTTTGACATATGTGTATTCTTTCGGCATCAGGATAAACATTTTTCCTTGGGCATGTTGACCTTGGGCAAATTTGTATGCTTCTTCACCTTTGCCAAAGAAAATGTCTGCACGGATAAATCCGCGTATTGCACTGCCTGTGTCTTGTGCAATCATAAGTCTGCGGAAAGCGCGACCATCTGACAAGTTTGTGCTGATGTATACAGGCAAGCCCAGTGTGTACAAACTGTCGTCCATTGCAATACTGCGAATTTTAGACAAAGGTGTTCCCAATTTGCCAATCACATCTGGTGGGGTTGATTCATAGAAATATACATATCTTGGATTTTTGTAGATTACATCTTTGGCCAACGCAGGGTTTGCTTTTAAATGTTGCCATACAGCTTCGGATGAAAAACCACCAGCAGGGCGGATGCCACGGTTGCGCAGTTCTTCGCCAATTGATTTAAATGGCATATCATTCACAGCACCAAAGTTTAATTTTACATCTGTTCCATCTTCTAGGCGCAGATTTCCACTGCCTTGGATTTGCAGGTTTTGAACATCAACAATGTTTGCCCAATATAAAACACGACCAATTTTCTTTTCGACGATATCTTTCTTTGGTACACCTTTGTAGTTGCGTCCGTCTGTTGGTATACCCATCAAAGGTTCATTACATTGTGTTGTTTGTTGGCGGCAAGCAGGGATAATTGGTGAATAATATCCTGTGTATGTGCCTGTTTCTGTGCCGTTTTCGTTGAATATCTGATATGGTTGAAAGTGTGATTCAAACCATGCGCGAACAGTTGCGTTGTCAGCAGATGCGCTTGGTAACATGCGGCATTTTTCTGCAAATAATTCACGGTCAGGAATTACACGGCCGACATATTGAATCTTGGCCTTGCAAGAATTACGAAATGCTTGGAGTGCGTATCTTACATCGTCATCGTTCCAACCTGGTAGCTGGCTGTAAGATACGGCTTTTAAGTTTGAAGGAATTACAGAATTATCGTTGCCAGATATAGTTGGTGTTGATAAATCACATCCTGCTAATACAAAACCACAAAAAATTGAAATTATTCCGCTTTTTATAAAAGACTTTGAAAAAAAAGACATTTTTATAACATCCCCCCACTTGTAAAATATTTTTATAATGCTATATTATCATAAAACAGGGACGCAAGTCCAGACATTAAGGTCGCCACAAATATCACAAGGAGAAATTATAATGGCAAAATTTAATATCATATCTCAGTTCTTGAAAGACATTTCTTTTGAAAGCCCAAATGTACCAGAATTGTTCTTTAAAAATGACAACGGTCAGGCAAAATTGGAAATCAATATCGATATCCAAATCAAAGGCGCAGAAAACAACTTGTTTATGGTTGATTTGATCACAAAAGTTCATTCAAAATTGGAAAATGGCGATAAATCGATTTTCTTGATTGAATCTACATATTCTGGCTTGGTCCAAATGGAAGAAGAAAAAGATGAAGAAGTAAAGAAACGCACTTTGTTGATTGATGTTCCAACATTGTTGTTCCCAGCAGTTCGTGCTTTGATTACACGTTTGACTTCTGAATCTGGATTCCCAACATTTGCAATGCAGCCTGTAGATTTTGCTGCTTTGTATGCACAGAAACAGACAAAAAACTAAGTAATCTTAGTGTGTTTATCGCAGGTTGAAACAAAAACTGTTTCAGCCTGTTTTTTTATGTTGTTATCTTTATTTCCACTGTGCGGTTTTTTATGATATAATACATAAACCATGGGAAGAGAGAAATATATTTCAGTCGGAAGTAAAGTAAGCGGATTTTCATTTGCAAATTTAGGCTTGTTTACCGGATTTGCAGATGGTATTTATAATGCTGTTTATTCCTTGGTTATCTTAGAAATCTTTCGTAGCAGTGCGGTTGTTGGTGTTTATGTTGCTATATATTCTGTGTTTTGTTTAATTGTCGCATTGTTTGCAAATGAAATATTTCGTGCTTTTTCTAAGGTTCGTGTTTTTTATTTCGCAATGTTGATGGTCGCAGTTTGCTATGCGATGATGAGCTTTTCTATATTGCCTCGCACATTTGTTATCTTGGACTATACAACAGGATTTGCGACTACTTTGATTACGGTGTTGATACCTTTGTTTATGTCTGATTTTGCCAAGAATATATCGATGGCGCGCTTAAATTCTAGGTATCATTTATGGTTAAATGTGGGTGCTTTGTTTGCTCCTATGGTTGCAGTAATGATTGCAAATCATTTTGGAAATAGGGCGGCGTTCTTTGGGTCTGCTGTGATTTACTTGATTGGTTGGTCTGTGTTCAAACTGTTTAAAATAGTTCAAGAAAACAAGCAAGTAAAGCCTGTTAGTCCAAGAAAAACTTTTAGGGCTTTGTATAGAAACGCTGCTATGTTTTTTTCTGTGCCTGGTATGATGCGTGCTTATATTGTGAATTTTGGGTATTATTCTTTGCGTGCATTGCGTGTGTTGTATGTGCCAATCTTGGTTATAGAAAATGGATTTTCAAAAGATACTTTGGGTTGGGTTTTGACTTTGGGGATTATTCCATATTTGGTGCTTAGTGAAATTATGGGACGGGCTGTGCAAAAATATGGTAAAACACGTTGTCTGATGTTGGGGTTTGGTTCTTTCTCGGTTATGGCTGCAATAGCTGCTTTTGTTACAGGTTATCCGTTGATTTCTTTGTTCGTTTTGTGGCAGATTTCAGGTGCTTTTATGGAACCTGTACACGATTTGTTGTTCTTTGATGATGTGCCGAAATCACAGCAGGCGCGTTTTTATGGGGTGTTTAGAACCAGTGTAAATTTGCCTAGTGTTATTATTCCGATGCTGGGGGCAGGGGTTATAACTTTGTTTGGTACAACGAACGCTGTTTGGACGGTTAGCGCATTTGTTGGTGCGTTTGTTATGATAATTTTAGTGCAAGGTAAAAAATAACTATTTTTATTGCTTTTTGTGGCGGTTCTTTGTATGATTTTGTTAAGAAAAAAAGGGGAAAATTATGGCAAAGAAAGATGCAAGTAAAGATGCAGGTGTAGCTGCAAAAAATCCTGCCTTGGAATCTGCGTTGGCACAAATTCAAAAGCAGTTCGGTAAAGAAGCTATTATGAAAATGGGCGATGGCTCTCAACAGAATATTGAAGCTATTTCTTCTGGGTCTTTGGGGTTGGATATTGCGCTGGGTGTTGGCGGTTATCCAAAAGGAAGAATTGTTGAAATTTATGGCCCTGAAAGTTCTGGTAAAACAACATTGGCTTTGCATGCTGTTGCAGAATCACAGAAAAAGGGTGGAACTTGTGCTTATATCGATGCTGAAAACGCATTGGATCCAAGTTATGCTAAAAAGTTGGGTGTTGATGTTGCTAATTTAATTATCTCTCAGCCTGATTCTGGTGAACAAGCATTGGAAATTGCTGATACTTTGATTAAGTCTGGGGCGGTTGATGTTGTTGTAATCGATAGTGTGGCTGCATTGGTGCCAAAGGCAGAATTGGAAGGAAATATTGGCGACTCGTTCGTTGGAACAACTGCTAGATTGATGAGTCAGTCTTTGAAAAAGTTGGCAGGTTCTGTGTCTCGCAGTAATACATTGCTTATCTTTATTAATCAAATTCGTATGAAGATAGGTGTTATGTTTGGAAATCCTGAAACAACATCAGGTGGTAATGCGTTAAAGTTCTATGCTTCTGTACGACTTGATATTCGCCGTACAGGTCAAATCAAAGATAAAGAAAATATTGTCGGAAATGAAACAAGGGTCAAGGTCGTAAAGAATAAAGTTGCACCACCTTTCCGTACAGTTGATTTCAAAATTATGTATGGCGAAGGTATTTCTAGAATTAGTGAAATTTTAGATATGGGTGTTAAGTACGACTTGATTGAAAAAGCAGGAAGCTTCTATTCGTATAACAGCGAACGTATGGGGCAGGGTGAAGCAAATGCTAGACAATGGTTGAAAGACCATCCGGAAGTTCAAGATGCTTTGTTAGAAAAAATTATGGCACGCGCCTCTGGTATTGCTGAAGAAATGACTACGGGGCCTGTGGATGAAGATTTAACAGAAGGGTCGGAGGAATAAAAATGATAGAAGTAGATGAATAAATTTTAATTAAAATCCGAACGCAGGTGTTGTGTTCGGGTTTTGTTTAATTCTAAAAAAGTAAAAAGGGGTTATGTATGAATTTGGCAAGATTTATAGCAATGACAGATATTATGATACGCGGACATATTTTGAATTGGCCTTGGCGTTCGCGTGAACATAGACGCATCGTTCGTAGTGATGTTATTTCGCGTGTTATTCCAAGATATTTTAAAAGATATCTGCATGCTGCGGCTGTTATTCCAGAACGCGAAGTTGTAAATAATGATAAAAATGACAAGATTTTTACTTTGTGGTTACAAGGTGAAGATAAAGCGCCTCCATTGGTCAAGGCTTGTTATCGCAGTGTTCGTAGAAACTGTAAACAGGAGCTGGTTGTTTTAGATGAAAAAACTGTTTTTGATTATATTACTTTGCCAGATTATATTATGAAAAAGCGTAAAGCTGGTAAAATTTCGCATGCTCATTTTGCTGACATTTGTCGTGTAGAGTTGTTATATCAACATGGTGGTTACTGGTTAGACTCAACAGGTTTTGCAACAAGCGAAATTCAAAAATGGATATCAGATGAAGATTTCTTTGTTTATTTGACAGGTGATTATATCGGAAGTCCATATTCGTTTATGCAGAATTGTTTTATTCGTGCACGTAAAGGGGCTTATTTGTTGGATGCGTGGCGTGCAATGATTTTTGAATATTGGAAATATGAAAATTCAAACTTTGATTACTTTATGCATCAGTTGTTGTTCAAGACTTTGGTTACAAATGACGAACGTGCAAAAAAGTATTTTGAAAAAATGCCACATGTTGCTCAAGATCCAACGCACGCTTTGTGGTGGCAATATCATGATAAACCATTTGATAAGGAAGTTTTTGATGAAGTAACAAGTCGTTCTTTTTTCCAAAAAACTACTTATCAACAGGCAAAAAATCCAAAGAAGGGTTCTTTTGCAGATGAAATGATAAAAATGTAAGTGGAGAAGTTATGCCTGTCGTATCAGTTGTTGTTCCTGTGTATAAATGTGAAAAATATCTGCGTAGATGTTTAGACTCTTTGTTAAGTCAAACAATGACTGATTGGCAGGCTATTTGTATCGATGATGGAAGTCCAGATAATTCTGGTGCAATCTTGGATGTGTATGCAAAGCAGGATGATAGATTTGTTGTCGTGCATAAAAAAAACGCAGGTGTTTCCGCTGCTAGAAATGACGGTATAAAAAAAGCAACAGGGAAGTATATACACTTTTTGGATGCAGACGATTTTATAGATTCTGACTATTATGAAAAAATGATAGCTTTTCAAGATGCGGATATGCTTGTGTCTGGCTTTGTTAGTGATAATAAATACACAAAACCAATCGTGTATAAAAAATCAAAAAAACTAAAGTCTGTTGCAGAAAAATTAAGATATACTTTTGCTTTGACTGATTCTTATGTGTGGCGTTATTTGTTCAAGAAAGATTTTATAAAAAAACACAAATTAAAATTTGATACAGGTTTGATTGCGCAAGAAGATACTTTGTTTGTTTTAGATGCTATTGAAAAATCTAATCAGATTATAATTGTGCCAAATGTAAGTTATCACTATATGTTTAATGAAGATTCTGCCTTGAATTCGCGTGATGCAGCTCATCATGCCAAGGTTAAAATGCAATATAAAATAGGCAAACAATATCGTATGCAGTTTGCCCGGAAGCATAAGGTTATGTTTTTGTGGCGCATTCGTAAAATTATAAATTTATTCAGATGATAAAAGGGGTTAATATGCCAGCGATATCAATCATTATTCCAATGTATGGAGTCGAAAAATATTTGCGCAGATGTTTAGACAGTGTGTTAAATCAAAGTTTTACAGATTGGCAGGCGATTTGTGTTAATGATGGAAGTCCCGATAAGTCTGGTGAAATTGCACGTGAATATGCAGAAAAAGATAGTCGCTTTATCGTTATAGATAAAGAAAATGGTGGATTGTCGGATGCACGAAATGCCGGTATGCCATACGCAACTGGTGATTATATTTTATATATCGATAGTGATGATTTTATCCATCCGCAAACATTAGAGATTGCGTATTCTTTGGCACAGCGCGATGGTTCTGATATTGTATCTTTTACTTATGATAGAATTTATCGTCCTCGGTTGATGGTGCGTTATAAATTAGGTATGGATACAGATAATGTTATTCCACGCGGTATCAAGAAAAAATACAATCTAGAAAAAATAAAGACTCGTGTAACTGATGATGTTTATGAATATGCTACGGAACGCACTCATAATAAATTTAATCCAAAGCGTCATTGGTTGATAAAGCATTGTCAGGTTTGGAAAAATTTATATAAACGTGAATTGATTGCGGATATTCCTTTTATCAAAGGTATTTTGTTCGAAGATTTTCCTTGGTGGAGCAGGGTTATGTTGCGTAATCCGCGTGTAACTATTGCGCCGTTGCCATTATATTTTTATATACCTAACTTTGGCGGAATTGTTTTGAGCGCAAAGCAGTTGCGTATTATGAAAAGTTTGTGCGCTGGTATCAAAGATGCGTATTTGGCATATAAAGAAATGGCGACAGAATATCAAATGGAACAGTGGAATAAAAACTTTAAGTGGTTCTTTATAAAAAAGGCCTTTAGTAAAATTAAATATTTGGATAAGTCTGATATAACAGAGGCAAAAGAATTGTTTGCAGATTTATACAAGACTGGTGTATTATCGATGCCTTTGTCTAAACAGGACGAGCAGTTATGTTCGGATATTGTTGAATTTATAGGTGAATAAAATGAAAAAAAAGCCAGCAATTTCAATTGTTATTCCAATGTATAATGTTGAAAACTATCTAAGACGTTGTTTAGATAGTTTGCAAAATCAGACTTTTTCAGACTGGCAGGCGATTTGTGTTAATGACGGAAGTAAAGATAAGACTTCGGAAATTGCACACGAATATGCAAAAAAAGACAAACGATTTGTAGTTATTGATAAAGAAAATGGCGGTCAGTCAGAGGCAAGAAATATCGCTGTTAAACAAGCGACTGGCGATTTTATTTTGTTCCTTGATAGTGATGATTTTATACATCATCAGACTTTGGAACTGACTTATAATGCTGCGATAAAAAATAGTGCAGATATGGTGATGTTTAATCATGATGTTAAATTTCATGATGCTTTGCGAAAAAGACTATTACAAGGCGAAGATATTTCAGGTGTGTTGCCAGAAAAAAGAAACAAAATATATTCGGGTGCACGTGCCAAGCTTGTAAAAAATGTTATTTTTCATGCAACTGAAAAGAAAAGAACATTTCGGGTAAAGCGTCCAATCAGACGGCATTGTTATCCTGTGTTGGCACTGTATAGGGCAGAGCTGGTAAAAGAAAGACCTTTTATTCGTGGGATTATTATTGAAGATTTTCCATGGTGGGTTTCTATTTTAATGGCACGTCCAAAGACAGTTATGCTTGATTTGCCTTTGTATTTTTATATGCCTAATGGTGCTTCGACTTTAAATTCCGCCAAGGATTTATTTATGTTGCAATCGTTGAGTGTTGGATTAAAGGCTTCTTTTGATTTGTACAAGCAAAATGCCACAACTGCTGAGTTTAAGCACTTTAATCGTGAATTTTTATGGCCTTTTATAATTATTATGATGCAAAAAGTTCGCGGGCTGACAAACAAGAAAAATATAGATGCTGCAAAAAAATCTGTACTTGATGTTTATAATCATGGTGTGTGTGATATGCCTTGTAACGGTCGTGCCAAGAAGTATAAGCGCAGAATACAAGAATTTATAAAATAAGAAAAAGACGCATTTGCGTCTTTTTTTTATACATTAGATTTTTTAAATCGCTGTGGGATTTTAACAACAATTTTGATTCCAAGCATATTTGGTTTGTTGATTGCATATGGAGCGCGAATATAAGTTTGAATATAGCGGGCGATTTTTAACCATATTTCACTGCGAGCAGGGCGATTTGATACTTCGTTTATTGTGCCATTGCCACGGCGTTTTAAGTGATTTAACCAATCTGCACCGCGCGCTGCAGCCTTGGTTTCAAGCATCTTCATATCAACAGCGCCAAAGTGTAACAGGAATAAATTCTTGTCGATATGAAAGTTGTGATTTTTTATGCGATGAAAGCCAGAACCCCAACGAACAGGCTTGTTTATTACAACTGGCTTTGTGTATCTGGTAGATAGCAAAGCGTGTGCGCGTTGTTCTAAAAGCGGCTTTGATACATCAAGTGTTTTTTCAAGTTGCATATGTTGACCGATGTCCAAGCCTAAACCAGAAAGAGTTGTTTTGATTTTTTTGTTTGATAAATATTCTGGCAGGCTTGTGTTTAGTTTTGGGTCAACAATTAAAAATTCATCGCAATCACAGCCGATTACAATGTCGTAAGTTTTTAACAATTCATTTGCCAAATCAGATATCAAGCCAATGCGGTATTTATCGCCATTTTTGCGCGACATATCTTGGTGAGGCAATTTTGTTACATGTGCATCACCAGCGTTTTCTGGTATGTTTTGATCTGTGCCATCTAGATAGATATACAGGTTTTCTGTGCCAAATAGATTGCCATAGTATTTTATCCAGCGGGACAGAAAAAAGTCATCGTTTCTGGCCATTGTTATAACTGCGATGCGTTTAAGATTTGTATTAAGTGCTTTTTTCATATTCCCTCTATAAAAATCTTGCACAAAGTGTGTTTTATATTTCTGTATGCGATTTTGATAGTGTTTTTTGTTAAGAACCACTTTACATGCTGTTCGCCATATTGCTGTTTAGCGGAATCTAGGATGGCATCGGCTGTTTTTTTGTCGATTTGATTAAGTACATATAAAACCTGACGACCAAGACCACCATGATTGCGAGTAAATGCAACTTTCTTCATAAAAGGCATGCCGGACATATAAAGTTTTTGGATTTTATTGTAAACACCGCGATTGAAAACCGAGTACAAGCAATCCCAAGTAAAGCCGTGTTTGACTATCAATTCCGAGAATCCGTTTTCATATAAAGTGGTAATTTGTCCTTTGTTAGCGAGTTTTTTGATTTGGCGCATAAATTTATCAAACCAATCAGATAAAAAGATTTCTGGTTTTGTGCCGATAAACCAAGATTGAATATGTGGGTGTGTTGTATATTTTTTTGTAACAAGTCCAAAAGCAGGATGCCCCATATTTTCCATTGCGTCAAAGTATCTGTCTAGTGGGTATAGCGGGCCATAAACAGAATCATTGACCAAGTACACAAAGTCGTAATCGGATAATTTTAGATTATCACAAGCCCACAGATATGCGCGCTTGTAAGAGCCGAAATCATATTCGCCATGACGCGCAGTGATAGAGTGCAGAGTATGTTTTTTTATTTTATTTATTTCAGAATCTGGACAGTCAGAATCCATACAAAGTACGATATCGCCGAATTTAGATAGAGATTTTACATAGTGTACCAGAGCATCATCGATAATATTTTTTGGATGATAACCTGCAAATAAAAATAAACGCTTTGTTTTCATGCTATATAATTTACACTTTTTTTAATGTTTTTGCAACGGTATTGTAAATATGGTGTGTTTGTGATATAATATCTTTTGATAACGAATGTTTATTGTTAGTTTTGTAAATCATATCAAATGTCGGGAGCAGATGAAAATTAACAATTTGCGTTAACGTGTTTTAATAGGGAGTTTTTTAAATGCGTTATTTGTTGGTGTTTTTTTATGTTTTTTTATTTTGCTCAGACGTGTTCGCTCGTGGCGGTGGGAACATTAAAAGAGAAATTGATGATTTTAACCTTGAAAAAATATGGTTTGATGAGACGTATCATAAGCAAAATCCTTATAATAATGATGAATGGTATGTCAACTTTTTCTCTTTTGAAGGCAAGGGAACATCTGGGTTTGAGAATTTTTCAAAAGATTGGAGAGGGTGTATTTTTAATGGGCAGTCTGATTATGAAGACTATCTGTGGGATAATTTTGTGTATTCGTATAATGGTAAAGAGTATGGTATGGGGGTGCAGTATTATGTTGCGTACGAATATTCAAAAAAAGGTTATAGATTTTGTAATGTTTATATTTCAGCATCTGCACCGTCTAAAAATGACCCTTCGTATGTAGAGTATTGGAATTCTGTGTGGCAGAGTTGGAAAAAAGATTGTTTTTGGCTGTGTAAGCCTGGGTATTACAGTGATGGAATTGATTGTTTTAGTAAAATGCCGGAAAATGTTTCTGCGCCTGATATGTCTGTGCATCAGAAACGTAGAAACTTGGCGAATGGGACAAAACATGCATTAAAAGAAGTTTCTTTTCGTGGCCAGGATGTAACAGAAAGAATACCTGTGTTTTTTACAAGAGATGCTGATATTAAAAAGAAGGGAGTTCTTGCTGAAGATAGCGCGGCGAAAAATCTGAAATGTGAACTACCAGAGGGGCTTGGGGGTGGTAGTCGTTGTAAGGGTTATGGTGAAGCTCAAACTTCGGAAGCTGTATTGGTCCTAAAGGAAGTTAAAACAGATTTATCAAATGATACTGTAACCTATGTAGCGCAGCCGTTGGTAATTCGTTCTGGCAGAGTGCCAGGTTGTGATATGTCGTGGCCAATGACTGATTTTATAGGAAAAACAGATAATACAATGTGTCCAAAAGGCTTTAAGCATAAAACTGGTGGTGGTTGTGTCGCTATAGTAAAGCCAACAAATAGTAATTCGTCCAGTGGTTCGTCAAGCAGAACATCAGGTGGTTCGTCCGGTAGAACTTCCGACAGTTCGTCTGGTAGTTCTTATGTGAGTGATGATTTTTCTGGTAAAGGCTTTATTCACAAGCAACATATGCATGGTATTCGTAACAAGGGGGCAGGTCGTGATAGACCTGTGTTAGAACAATGTTGGACCAAGATTGCAGCAGAAGACTATAAAGCTTGCTTGCTGTCCACTGGTTATATCGAATAAACAAAACCCCAAAATTTTTTGGGGTTTATTTTTTTTGTTCGAAAAAAATCCCCCAAACGGGAGATTTTTTTAATTCTGATTTTATTAAGCCATTTTGGAAACTTTCTTGGCCAAACGAGAAATCTTGCGAGCAGCACGTTTCTTTGGCATGATTTTGCCAGCAGATTTCATAATCTTGCTTTCTGCGTTGCGTGCAGCAGTTGTAGCAGCAGCCTTGTCGCCAGATTCAATAGCGACCAATGCTTTCTTTGTTGCTGTTTTAACCGCGCTGCGACGTGCTGTGTTGATTGCGTTCTTTTTGGCTGTTACCAAAATTCTTTTTTCAGATGACTTATGATTTGCCACGTTATTTTCCTTTTATTTTCTAAATGTTTCTGCTATTTTATAAAAAACAAACATAAAATCAAGGAAAATAATATGATTTATATTTTAACTTTAGTTTTTGCTTATTTATTAGGGTCTGTGCCAATGGGGTTATTGCTTACAAAATTGCTGGGTAAGGGCGATTTGCGCAAGGTAGGTAGTGGAAATATCGGCGCAACAAATGTTATGAGGGTCGGTGGTTTGCGTATGGCTGGATTGGTCTGGTTGCTGGATATGGCCAAGGCAATCGCTGCTGTGTTTGTCGGTAGATATGTTGCAGGAAATGCTTTGGCTGCTTGGTGCGGTTTTGTCGCAATCGTTGGACATTGCTATCCTGTGTGGTTGGGTTTCAAAGGTGGAAAAGGTATTTCTTCGTTGTTTGGGGTCTTGTTGGCAATAAGCCCAATGTCGTTCGTCGTCTGTGGAATCGAATGGCTGATTGTCGCGCTGACAAGTGGTATTTCTTCCTTGGGCGCAACTATTGTTTTCTGCTTGATTCCTGTGCTGGGCTTTGCAATCAGTGTCAATATAGGTTTCGCTTTCTTGGCAATTGGTCTGCTTTGCTTGTGGAGACATAAGGCTAATCTTGGAAGACTTTTTTCAGGTAAAGAATCTAAAATAGAGTGGAAGTGGAAAAAATAATTATAATTTTTTCAATAAGGGCTTTTCTTTTTGTTTGAGTTGTGATATAATTCTATGGAAAGGAATTTATTATAAGGGGTTGAGAATATGAAAAAAATGTTTTCTATGTTCATCGGTTGTTTAATTATGACAAATGCTGTCGCTGCTACACCTGCTGGACGCGGTCGTGTTTCTATGATGAGTCAGTCTGATGCTTCTTCACGTGCAACCGTTTCAAGAAATCAAATCTATTCAATGAAATCTTCAACGGGTAATGGCGCTTCGGTTAATACTCCTACAACTTCTACTGGTGATCAAACTGAAACAGAAGAAGTTACAGAAGAAGTTACAGAAGAAGTAGTTGTAGATAAGCGTGAAAAAGAACGTACGGCTTGTATGTCTAATAATATCGGTGTTGGTGATACTTTCGTTTGGGCCGCTCGTAGCAGTGTTGGTGCAGGTTATGCTTCTATGGTTGAAGATACTGTTAGCCCAGAAAATAATGCTTGTTTTGTAAAAGTTAATATCGGTACAGATGATGAAAGAATTGATATCTCTGATATCGAAGCTAAATATTTTGAAATGGGTCAGGGTATTACTTGTGGTTCTTGGGTAAGTGCTGATAATATGCGTCAAAGAATTTTGGATGCCAAGAAAAAAGCTCGTGTTTGGGGTACAGTTGGTGCAACAGTTGGTGGTGCAGCTTTGGGTGTAGGCGCAATGGAATTGTTCGGTAATAAACTTATCGGTGGCAAGGTCGAAGGTCAGAAAGCTTTGGAAGGCGAAGAATTGTGGCGCTCTCAGATCTTGGTATTAGAGCAGAAAGACAAAGCTGCTTATGATAAAATTATTGCTCAGTTGAGCATACTAAAACAAAAGTGCGTTGGCGAATACGAAACAAACGATGGTTGTGTCAAGTACAAGGGATTGTTTGATCTGGTCAAATAATCATAAGACTATAAAAAAATCCGCTTTGGCGGATTTTTTTATTGGTTTTTAATCTTGTTTTTATCATATAGTATAACTATGGCTGATTTGTTTGAAAAGTTGTTGATAATTCGTACCCCTAAAATAGGACCTGTGCGTTATGCACAACTTGTTGACAAGTTTGGTAGTGCAACAAATGTTGTCAAAAATATGGATGTACCAGTAGGTTTGAAAGATGCTGTGGCGCGTGAAATGGATTTTGCACAACATAATAACATTATATATATATCAGATGATGATGATTTATACCCAAGTGAATTAAAATGCTTGAAAAATCATCCGCCAATTATAACTGTACGCGGAAATATAGAGGTTTTGAAAAAGAAAAAGGTATCTATTGTTGGGACGCGACATGCAACCGCAACAGGTATGGGGTTTGTTGCAGATATTGCTTGTGCTTTTGCGGAAAATAATATCGCTGTGGTTTCTGGAATGGCTATTGGAACAGATACAGCTGCTCATCGTGGCGCGTTGCGTGCAAATGGAAATGCTCAGACAATCGCAGTCTTGGCAGGTGGGGTAGATTATATTTGGCCACTGGAAAATGAATCGCTGTATTGGGAGATTGTAGAGCGGGGTGTAATACTTAGCGAAATGCCAGTCGGTTTTGTGCCAGTCGCAACTAACTTTGTGCAGCGAAATCGTTGGCTCGCAGGATTGGCGGACAAGTTAATCTTGGGTGAAGCAGATTTAAAGTCTGGTTCTATGATAACTGCACGATTCGCAATCGATTTTGAACGAGATGTTTGGGCGATTCCTTCGCATCCTGCAGATTTGCGCGGGTTGGGGCCGAACTCGCTGATTCGGTCTGGTGAAGCAAAGTTGTGTTTGGGGGTTCAAGACTTTTTCAAAATAGTAAAAAATGATGATGCAAAAATAAAAAATGAAAAAAAAATCGATTCGGAAAAAAGTTTAATTGATAAACTTGGTGTTGTTCCAGTGTCAGAATCTGTATTGGCACAACTTGTCAAAAAAACTGTTTCGGAAATCAAAGCAGATTTAGTTGTGTTAGAATTACAAGGTTTGGTGCGAAAAGTTGACGGTGGGTATGTCAGAATGTAATGCTTTTGATGTATATACAGTGTATATACAAACCGCAGAAAACTAGTAAAAATCCGAATTGTTGTCAAAAAATAAATGTTCGATTTTTAATCAATATTCTGTTGTAATCTGAATTTTATCTTATAGATTATTTGACGTATTCAAAACAAGTTTTAGAACGTCAGATTTAATCTTTTAGTCAGGTTGTTCTAGGATTTGGAACATATAATTTAATTATAAAGTTTCGGTGTTTTGAATATAGGCAAAAGGAATTAAAACTTCTTTTGTTGAAAGGGCAGGAAACTCTTTGAAGGGAAGGAAAGGAGAAAACAATATGCAGACAATGGCAACAGCAAATTTGATGATAAACTTGGAAAATATCAAGGGGGCTATTGCCGCAAAAATCGATTCTGCTAGTTTTAAATCTTGGATTTCTCCACTGAATTTTGAAGTAATAGATAATACATTAGTGCTGGGTGCACAAAATCAATTCTCGGCAGACTTTATCAATAGTGTTCATGCAAATGTTATCAAAGCTGTTGCAAGTGAATTTGGCTTGGATGTTAAGATTGTTGTGCGCACAGCTGCAACTGTTGCTGTTGCTCCTGTTGCAAATGACAACAAGACTCAGGTATTTATGCCTGCACAGGTTGCACCAAAAACAACAGCAGGTTTTGAATCTTTTGTTTGTTGTGATGAAAATTTGTTCGTTTTATCTGCGTGTAAAAAAATAGCGGCTGGTTTGGTATCATTTTCACCGCTATTTATTTATGGTGTTTCCGGTTGTGGCAAGACTTTATTGGCAGATTGTATTGCAAATTCTGCAGCAGGTCGTGTTGTTAAAATGACAGGTGCTCAGTTTGTTTCTGAATTTACTCGTTCTTTAAAAGAACACAATGTTTTTGCTTTCAAAGATTTTTGCCGTAATTGTGATACATTTATCTTGGATGATGTTCAGACTTTGTCAGGCAAAAAGGCTTCGACCGAAGAATTTGTTCAGTTGGTTGTTGATTTGCGTAATATGGGTAAAAATGTTGTTTTGACATCAAATGTTGCACCTAATAATTTGACAGGTTTTGAGCGCAGTGTTCAGTCTTTGTTTGCTTCTGGTTTGACAGTTGATGTTGTTGCACCAAATGCCTATGTAAAGGGTGTTATGTTGCAACGCGCTGGTGTTTCTTCTGATGTTTCTGCTGCATTGGTACAACGCATTGCGAACGATGGACATTTGGTTGCTGGTATTGCTAACAAGATTAAGACTTATACAGATTTGATGGGCGCAAGTGTTGATATGGAAATTGCACAACGTTTATTGTCAGACACTTTGCAAAAGACAAAGACACCATCTGCTATGGTTCGTGAAATGTGTGAAAAGTTGGCTGTTTCATATGATGCAGTATGTGGTAATGGTCGCAGTCGTTCATTGGTTTTGGCACGTCAAATTATGATGGTTGTATTGAAACAGGTTACAGGTTTGTCTTTAAGTGAAATAGGAAATTTTGTTGGCGGTCGTGATCATGCAACAGTATTGTATGCGATTCGTCAAATTGAAAAACAACAGTCTTTGGATTTGGTGTTATCTGCGCAAATTCAACAACTTATTTCTGAATATAAATAATATTTATTTTGAATGAAATTTTTGTTCTTAGCTATGTTTATTCGCTTGTCATAAAATAAAAATTATGATAAAATGTAAGAGATAGAATTAAATAGGAGAAGGAATAATGAAAAAGATTTTCTTATCAATCGTAACGTTTTTTTGTGTTGCAGCAGTAAATCATAATCTGCAGGCGGCTGAGTTCAAAACCCCAGCTTGTGGTGTGAACTATGTTCGTTTTGTGGGTACGCAGAGAAAGACCGATAGTGAATATTTGTATGAAAACAACAATGTGTTCATTATGGTTAAAAACAATAACCCAACTATAGATAAAGTAGGTAAAGATGAATATCAGAATTTGTCAGGTAAAGTATGGGAATGTGATAATGACTGGTGTGCAAAGGGTAAAGAGGTTGAAATGCCTGCAGGCCACGTGTTTGGTGGTAATGTAGTAAATACAAAAACTACCTATAAGTGTAATGGTAATAATTGGGTCTCTGTTGCTAATAGTTCTTCTTCGGGAGGTTCTTCTTCTGCATCATCATCATCTTCTTCGGGTGGTTCTTCTTCTGCATCAAGTAACCCTGAGTTCAAAAACCCAGCTTGTGGTGTGAACTATGTTCGTTTTGTGGGTACGCAGAGAAAGACCGATAATGAATATTTGTATGAAAACAACAATGTGTTCATTATGGTTAAAAACAATAACCCAACTATAGATAAAGTAGGTAAAGATGAATATCAGGGTTTGCCAGGTAAAGTATGGGAATGTGATAATGACTGGTGTGCAAAGGATAAAGAAGTTGTAATGCCTGAAGGCCACGTGTTTGGGGGTAATGTAGTAAATAGTGTTACTGCTTATGTTTGCAACGGCGATAATTGGGTTAAAAGGGTTGGTACATGTGGTGAAGCCTTTATCACATTCAAAGGTAATCAGAAACCAGAACACGATGAATACTTGTATGAAACAGAAGCGGCTTATAAACAAGCAACAACGCTTGTTGAAAACGGTGGTGGTGTTATATCAGGTGGTAAAGTATGGGAATGTGATAATGATACACATTGTGTGAAGGGTAAAACTGTTACAATGCCTGCAGGACACGTGTTTAAAGGCAAAAAAGTAGCTGGTGGTGCTATATATAAATGTGGTGGTTCTGGCGGTCAGTGGAATTTGATTAGTCAAGAAGAAACATGTACATTCCGCGGGCATACATTCAATGTTGGTACATGGTTGATGGATAGCGCAACTAATGCTAAAATGACTGTCAACTATAACGAATGTTCTCAGTTCGAAGATGGCGATCCTAAGGATGAGAATTCAAAGTTTAATGTATATTGCAAATCTAATAATGTTTTGCTTTGTAAAACCGCAGACGAAAAACCTGTTGTTAATAGTTGTAAGACAACAAAATGTGCTGGTATAACAGATTCTGCTCAGAAAATAAAATGTGAAGCATGTTGCGAAGCAGATCAAAACACAGTAAAGTGGACAGATGGTACTTGTGTATGTAATGACAAGAGCAAGGTATTTAATGCTGCTTCTCGTTCTTGTGTTGCACCGCAACCTGTAAAGAAAAAGTGCCGTGATTTACGCAAAACCGATAATGGTATAGCATGTTGCGATTTGGCAAAAGAGGTTGCAGTATATGAAGAAGCAACAGATACTTGCCGTTGCACCAACGATAACAGAGAGTTTAGTATTGTTAATGGCAAAGGTAGCTGCAAGACTAAATCAACTGTAGTTATAAATAAATGCGATCCAGAAGTTGTTCAGAATATTAATATTTGGATGACTCAGTGTGTGAACAATACTCAGAGTTTCAATTTGGTTCTGCAATTGCAACAATTCTGTGCTAAGTTTACAACAAAAGAAGACTATGATATTTTGTATCAGTTAGTTGTGGAAGCTGTAAGTTCTTGTCAAGATGATAATAATGTGCTTATCGACGATCGTGATAATGTTGTTGTTATAGATCCTGTTATTCCAGTAGATCCTGTTGTTGATCCTTATGTTGACCCTGTTGTGGATGAAAGACCTGCGATTAATGCTGCTGTTGAAAGCTTGGATACAACTATTGCTGACTTGAAAGTAACTGCTTGGAGAAATGCAGAAGGTAAGTTTAATACTGCTCGTCTTGCTTCAGACTCTATTGCAGCCGTAGTTTTGGGTACAGCTGGTGGTTTGATAACAAGTAGTGTTATGAAAAAGCATCAAGTAGAAGATGGATTCGAAGATCTGAAATGTACTGTCGGTGGTCAGGCAGTAGCAGGTTGGGGTGACGAATTCACAGTAGGTATCAAATAAGAATAATAAGAACCGCCAAATGGCGGTTTTTATTTTTGTGTTTTTTTCTTTCTTCTATAAAAAAATCCCCCAATCGGGGGACTTTTTATTCTTCGATATGTTTCTTTAACTTTTTGCGAGTGTTACTATCAAGTTCTTTCTTGCGAAGACGAATTGTGTCTGGTGTGATTTCTACCAGCTCGTCATCCAAGATGTATGATAACGCTTCTTCCAAAGATATTCTGCGAGGAGGTGCCAAGAATAACTTTTCATCAGCTGTAACAGAACGCATGTTTGTTAGTTCTTTACCTTTGATCGGGTTTACTTCCAGGTCGTTTTCTTTGCTGTGTTCGCCAATAATCATACCTGAATAAACTTCGGTTTGTGGTTCAATAAATAAAGTGCCACGTGGTTGCAAGTTAAATAATGCGTATGTTGCAGCACTGCCTTTTTCCATAGATACCAATACACCAGGACGATATTGTTGAATCGCACCGCGGTATGTGTCGTACTTGTCAAATACGCGATTCATAATGCCTGTACCACGTGTGTCTGTGCGGAATTCTGATAAATATCCAATCAAACCACGTGATGGTGCAGAAAATACAATTCGTGTTTTGCCACCACCAGATGCTTTCATTTCTGTAATTGTTGCTTTGCGCTTTGTCATCTTTTCAATAACAACACCGCTGAATTCATCGTCAACATCAATTACTACATCTTCGATTGGTTCAAGCTTTTCACCGTTTTCATCTTCTGTCATAACAACGCGTGGGCGAGATACTGATAATTCAAAGCCTTCACGACGCATTGTTTCAATCAAAATACCAAGTTGTAATTCACCACGACCAGATACTTCAAATGCTTCGTTGTTTTCGCTTTGTTCAACTTTTAATGCAATATTTGTTTCTGCTTCTTTGAACAGTCTTTCGCCAATCATACGAGAGGTTAATTTCTTGCCAGATTTACCAGCCAATGGCGATGTGTTCACAAAGAAGGTCATCGTCAGGGTAGGTGGATCAATAGGTATCGCTGGAATAGGTTCTGTAACACTTGGGTCACATAATGTGTCTGCCACTGTCGCTTTGGAAAAACCTGCAACAACAACAATGTCGCCAGCAGATGCAGAATCACGAGATACTTTTTCAACACCACGATGTTCAATGATTTTTGTTATCTTGGCGTTTTCAATAAACTCTCCATTGCGATTGATTGCTTTGACTGATTGGCCAACGCGTACCGTGCCAGATTCAATCTTGCCAGTCAAAATTCTGCCAACATATGGATCTGCTTCTAGGGTTGTTGCCAACATCGTAAATGGTGCGTCAAGTTGACAACGTTCGCCATTACAATCTGGTGCAGGTACATGGTCAACAATTAACTGAAATAATGGTGTTAAATCTTTTCTTTCGTCATTTAAGTTGCGAACAGCCCAGCCATCGCGACCAACAGAATACAAATATGGGAAGTCCAATTGAGAATCTGTTGCACCCAGTTTGTCAAATAAATCAAATGTTTCTGTTAAAACTTCGTCTGGACGTGCGTCGCCACGATCAATCTTGTTAATGCATACAATTGGACGCAATCCCAGCTTTAAAGCCTTGGATAATACAAACTTGGTCTGAGGCAATGGGCCTTCGGCACTGTCAACCAATAATACAACACCGTCAACCATCGATAAAATGCGTTCTACTTCGCCACCAAAGTCTGCGTGCCCAGGTGTGTCAACAATGTTAATCTTGTATTCACCCCATTGAATAGATGTAGGTTTGGCAGATATGGTAATGCCGCGTTCGCGTTCAATGTCCCCACTGTCCATAACACGATCTTCGACTTTTTCGTGTTCGCGGAATGTGCCGGCTTGCTTTAACATATTGTCAACCAGTGTTGTTTTTCCATGGTCAACGTGTGCAATAATTGCAATATTGCGAATTTTCATGATTTTATGCCTCATATTTTTGTTTTGCCAAAGCAGGGTATAACTATTTTTTTGTTTTTTCAAGAATATATTATAAAATCTATTGACATTAGTGGTATTTTGTCTATGTTTTATAACAGTAATGATAAAGGGTTGTAAAGATGAATAAAGTTTATAAAGAACAAGATGTTAAAAAAAATATTGAGCAGGGATTCAAATGTTTAACAGATTTGGCACGTGTACGTTTGAAAACACGTTGGAAAGCTATGAATTTAAAAGAACGTTGTGATGCTGCGCGCAGTTTGGTGTTTATGGAACAGGTTGCAAAAAATCCAGATGCGCATTTTTCACGTGAATCGACAGAGAAGGCATGGATTGAACGTGCAAAGGAATACGCACAACAGAAAAAATTACATGATTTGTCCAGTGCTTATTATATTGTCCAAGATCCAACAGGTATCGTTTGGAACAAAGCAACGGGTGTATTCTTTGATGGTAATGGTGCGGAATATTATCGTTTCTGTCGTGCTGTGCAACAGTGGATGTATGATGGACACAGTGATACGTACGCAACAGAAATTGTTGAAAATGCAAAGAAATATAAAAGTGAGTTGGCAGTCGAATCTGCAAATTGTTTTGCAAGACCGTTTGTTGAATATGCACGATTGTTTCAGAAATAATAAAATCCCCCATTTGGGGGATTTTTTATTAGTGTTTTCCACCAATTTTTGTGCGGCCACCCATCAAAGGTTGTAACTTTACAGGGATGTTGACAGAACCGTCTGGGTTTTGGTGGTTTTCAATAACAGGTACAATCGCACGTGGCAGGGCAATGCCTGTGTTGTTCAATGTTGCACAAAATTGCATGCTGCCGTCTGTGGCACGATATCTGGTATTTGTTCTGCGTGCCTGGAATTGACCAATCGAAGAACAAGAACCTAATTCGCGATATGTGTTTTCGCTTGGGAACCATGCTTCGACATCGTGCATTTTAACCTTGTTAAAGCCCATGTCGCCAGTACATGCCATAATAACACGATATGGTAATTCCAAATCTTCCATGATTTCACACAAGTTGTTTAATAAATGTTCGTGCATTTCATCAGATTGTTCCGGTGTACAATAGATGTATTGTTCAACTTTGTTAAACTGATGTATGCGAACAATTCCGCGAGTGTCGCGTCCAGCTGCGCCAGCTTCTTTGCGGAAGCATGGTGAAAAACCTGCGTATTTAATTGGCAAGTCTTTTTCATTTAAAACTTCATCACTGTGTAAAGAATTTAAAATAATTTCAGCTGTACCTGCTAAACAACGGTCTGTGTCTGTTAACATAAATACATCGTTGTTCATAACAGAGGTGTCTGTGCCCATAAAGTGGCCCGCATTAAATATTGTTTGTGGCTTTGTTATCGCAGGACAATTTACAAATGTAAAGCCTTTGGATATTAGCTTTTGAATAACATAAGTCTGTATTGCTAATTCTAATTCTGCAGCTTCGCCAAATAACGCGTATGTGCGAGTGCCGCAAATAGAAGCTATTTTTTCGGGCTTGTACCAGTTGTTCATTTCTAACAATTCCCACTGTGGACGTGGCGTAAAGTCAAATTCACGCGGTGTGCCAGAACGACGGACTTCTACATTGTCTGTGTCATCGTGACCAAAAGGTGTGTCTGCACTTGGGATTTGTGGAGTGCGATGTAATAATTCTTTTAGTTCGTTTTCTTTGTCTGCCAGTTCCGCCAAGTCGTTTGCAATTTCAATGTTTATTTCTTTGGATTTTGCAATCAATGGAGCCTTGTCAGTGGCTGTTGGAATTTCGCGAGTGATTTTATTCTTTTCAGCAGTTTTTGCCTGAGTAATAGTTTTTAATTCGCGAACGCGTGCGTCTAATTTTAAAATTTCGTCTGTATAGTCTGTAAAGCCTTTTAATTCACAGGCCTTTTTTACTTGGTCTGGATTTTCACGAATAAATTTTATATCCAACATCTTAATTATCCTTTTACTTAGTAATTTGGATTATATCTTATAACTGTTTATTTTCTTTGTAAAGTAAATGCGTGACAAATTATTCCCCAAAAGGGGATGAAATAGAACTAAAAAATACAAAAGTAAATTTCATATCGCTACGAATTATAAGATATTTTTCGTTTTATATCAACTTGTTTAATTTCTAATTATTTTGGTTGTGTGGGTGGGTGAATTCTGTTATATTGACCCCGAGAAAAAAGGAAGAAAAGCAAATGTATGATGTAATTATCTTGGGTTCTGGACCCGCAGGGCTGACTGCAGCTTTGTATGCAGCGCGCGCAAACAAGAAAACAATCGTGTTAGGTGGCGATAGACTGGGTGGCCAAATGGCTGGAATTGCCGTGCTGGAAAACTATCCAGGTTGGGCTGGAAGTGGCTCTGAATTGGCGGAATTTATGAAAAAACAAGCAGAAACATTTGGCGCAAGTGTAGAGTTTGTTACAGCAACAAATGTTGTAAAAAATGAAAATAATGAATTTGTTGTTACTGCTAATAATAAAGAATATGTTGGTAAGACTGTTATTGTTGCAACTGGTGCTAGCCCACGCAAACTTGAAATTGCAGGTGCTCGTGAATTGATGGGCCGTGGTGTTTCTTATTGCGCAACATGTGATGGCTTCTTCTATAGTGGCAGAACAGTAATTGTTATGGGTGGTGGTAACAGTGCTTTGAACGATGCTTTGTATTTAGCTGATTTGGCCAAGACAGTTAAAATCGTTTATCGTAAATCAGAATTCTTTAGAGCAGAGGCTGTATTGCGCGAACGTGTAGCTGCGCGCGATAACATCGAATGCTTGTTCAATACAGATTTAGAAAAAATCGAAGAAAAACCAGATTCAACAGAAGGCGAACTAATTGTTACTACGACTGCTGGTGAACAGCTTGTTGTTGATGGTGTTTTTGTGGCAATTGGTCATGAAGCAAATACTGACTATTTGTCAGAAGATATTAAACGCGATGCGCTGGGTCGCTTGATACCTGCTGAATTGCCAGAAGGTATGTTTGTTGCAGGTGATGTGCATAGTGATTTAAAAATGCAAATAGCAACAGCTGTCGGAACAGGGTGTTGCGCAGGTATGGACGCAATCTCCTATCTAAATAAATTATAATAATTTATCTAAAAGCGGTGCCGGCAACTCATGTAGCGTCTGTACACTACATTGCCGGCACTACTTTTATCTAAATCGTTCTAATTCATTTCTAAATTTGCTGATAATAATTCATCTAAAAGCGAACCGGCAATTTATGTAGCATTTGTACACTACATTGCCGGCACTAGTTAAAAAAGTATGCGGTGATTACCGCATATTTTTTGTTGTTATTGTTAGAATACGATGTTTATTTTTACTCCGAATTGAATTTCATCGTCTTCAAATTCATAGTCTATGTGGCCAATGTATTGTGTGCGACCATATTGTCTGACCAATTTAGTATGTAACCATTCTTGGTCATAGTCTTGGCCTGTAACAACATCTTTGTTTGTTGCTTTGCGAATTGTAAAGCCACCACCCATGCGCCATTCAGGAGCGATTCTGAAATATGCTTCTGGCATAAAGTCAATGAATGACATGCCGCGTTCGTCATCAAATACCCAACTGGATTTAACTGTTGCAGATAATGTCAGACCAGCCCATTGACGACCGAAACGAATTCCAGCGTAGTATGTGGAGTCTGCATAATAAGGTGTGCGTACATGAGAGCTACCACCGAACTTAAAACCAAACAACAAATCAGAAATGATATGAGAGTTTGTATCTTCGGCGCGTGTCATGCGGTATGTTGCACCTAAATCAATAGCCGAAAAACCATCTTGGTCGCCGTTGAAATGGTGTTGGTAATGTACATTAGCACCAAGTGATAAACGTTGATTCATACCATATGAAATACCTTGACCAATACGCAGTGTGCTGTGCCAATATGTAAGATATGTTTGACTTAATACTTCTTCGGTATTTAATAAATACAGAGGGTCAGAAGTGTCGTGTTCAAGTACATTTGCATGTGAAGCAACGGGCAGGGCAATAAACGCACAGGCTAAACAAATAGGCAATAATTTATGCATGATGTTTGTTCTCTCTCGCTTTTTTGATATTCCCGCAAGTTGATTACGGGAATATCAAGTTGTTTTTTAGAATTGTAATATAACTTGCAAACCAACAGTTGTTTCTGAATATTTATCCAAATCTGCTGTTCCAATTTTTTGCAAGCTGGTCATAGGTACTTTTGTACCGCTACCATCTTCGATTTTTACTGTTGGGTCTTGGTAATATAAATCTAATGTTTTATCGTTTGCATTGTCATACAAAGATGTTTTTCCATACAGATTTAAAGCAAACCAATCGTTTGGTTGCCAACCAATTGCAGCTTTGATAGATGCTTGGTTGTGCCAGTCATAGTCACCATACAAAGCTTCGACATTTAATGTCCAGTCTTGGTGCAGTACACTGAATACACCCAAGCCGCCTTCGATGTATGCTACTTTGTCGCTGTCGTTATATGGCAAATAGAAGATTGCAGGGTTGCCACTTGGTGTTTGACCAGCAATTGGATTGCCATAAGAGTTTGTGTCTAGGTCGATAAACCAGCCTCGTACCAAACCATAGATTGTAGATGTTTGTACTTTGTATCCTGCCTTGGCTTCGAACAGCAAGCTGTTAGATGTATCTTTTTGATGCTGGAAATATCCAGACAACATTGCAATCCAACGTTCAGTGTCAGCAAAGCGCCATTGTGCGCCAAGACCGTATAAGTTCAAGCCACTGTTGTTTGCTTTATCAGTAGGGTCTCCTGTTGAATATTTTGTTTCATAGTCGCTAGAGTTATATTGCAACATTCCCAAAACAGCAAAACGGTCTGTAATACCATAGCTGAAATCTTCTTTGATATTCAGACTTTTTGCTTCCCACGATGCAGTTAAACCTGTCATAGGAGCTAACGGTGTGTCTGCACTGTCGTACAGATTAGCTGTTTGGTTGATTGTAAAATCATAAGAATTGTTTGCAAATGACGCGTCTGTTATGGAACCAAACTTGCCACCCAATGGTTGGAAGAATGGATGCGCCAAAAAGTATTTGCGTTTCACAGTTGTTTTAACTGTTTCTAGACGGCTTTTGCGAATAGTTGTTTTTGTAGCAGCAGCACTAGATGAACCTGCACCTGTGTATTCTTTGTACAAAGTGTTACGGTCTGCTGGCTTTGTGTAATACAAATCACCGGCATCTTTTGTTGAATATGTGCGTTTTGTTGTTTTATATTTTTTGTAATTTACATTCTCGCGAGTGCGTGTAGCTGGTGCGCTTGATAGGTTTGCGCTTGAACCTGCGCGTGCACCCCAGTTTGTTTCTGCGTATGTATTGGCAGTAGTCAACATTGCCAATGCACCAATGATAACAGACATTTGCTTTTTCATATATAATTCTCCTTTTGAATAAAATTATATCATAAAAAAGCAATGTAACAAAGACTTATTTCTTGCCGAAATGTTTTTTTAATATGTCGTATGCGGCTGATATTTTTGCAAATTCTGTGGCTGCATTTTTCTTGTCTGTTGCTGTGTCAGGGTGGTATTTTTTAGCAAGTGCACGATATTTAACACCAACTTCACGCCAAGTTGCAGATATGCCTAGGTCAAAGACTTTTAATGCAGATACAACTGTTGTTGGTAATTTGCTTTTTAGCGGCATACGGTCAAATTTGCTGCGTCCAGTGATAAAGTCGTTTATAAATTTTGCATAATCAGATGCTTCGTTATTTGCTTCTTTTGCTTCTTTTAATGGTTCACCAAAAGTTTGACGCTCCCAATCAGCTTCAATTTCTTCTGGGCTCATATTGGCATAAAAATTCCAATTTTTGTTGTATTCGGCAGCATGCTCTTGGCAGAAAAACCAATATTCTTTTAAATCGCGATTTTTTGGAGCACGGCAAGTGCCTGCTTTTGTGCATCCTGTGTGGTCACATTTTTTTATCATTATTTACCTTTATTTTTTGCCAATGGATGATGTTTGGATACTGTCTCTTTTAATTGGTCCGGCAGTACATGTGTATAAATTTGGGTTGTAGATATATCTTCGTGACCCAACATTGTTTGTATCGCGCGCAGGTTTGCACCGCCTGCTAGTAAGTGTGATGCAAAAGAATGACGCAATACGTGTGGACTTACACGGTTAGGATCAATGCCTGCCAATACGGCGCATTTCTTCAATATTTTGAAAAATCCATCACGTGTTATATGGCCTGATTTTCCGTTTGATGGAAAGACGTATTTTGAGTTTATATCACCACGCATATCCATCCATTTGTTTAGTGAATGTACGGCTGCATCGTGCATAGGTACAAGTCTTTCTTTTGCGCCTTTGCCATGAATTAATAACTTGTTTCCAAGTATGGCAGAGGTTGGTAATTCGCATAGCTCTGAAACACGAAGGCCTGATGCGTACAACAGTTCTATCATTGCGCGCAAACGCAATGAATTGCGTATGTCACCAGCAGAAGAGATTAATAATTCAATTTCTTCTACGGTTAAAAACTTTGGTAACGTGCGATTGCGTTTTGGTAATTCTAAATTTGCAGTTGGGTTACTTGTAATGATTTTTTCCAACATTAAAAACTTGTAAAAGCCACGTAGAGCAGAAGCTTTGCGTGCAATAGAAGATGGTTTGTCAGGCAGGTTTGAAAGATAGTTTTGAATATCTGTTTCTTTGGCCTTCATCAATCCGCCGTCAATCGAAGTGTCTGCAAGATTCAAGTCAGATGCATAACTGGTCAGTGTTTTATCACTGCGACCTTTTTCTGCAGATAAAGCTTCTAAAAATATATCTATATAGTTCATGGATATACAACGATTTCTGTCATGTGTTGTGTTGTAGGGAATGATATTATCATCAACAGTATTAATGCAGCAATAATTGCCCAAACCAAGATACTATGAAATTTTGTTTTCTTTTTTCTTTTTAATGGCATTTTATAAAACCTCAATTTTATATTGTGTCAAAACTGTTCATAAATATTCCTGCGCCTGCGATAATAATTAATGGAGGCGCAATGATAGATAACATTGGTGGAAGTGTGCCTGTTGCACCCAACGCATTAAACAAGTTTATCAAAAAGTACAATGCAAAACATGTGATTATGCCAAGACTAAACTTGATGCCAAAACTGTAGTTTCTGCGTTGTTTTGTTTGTGAAAAAGCAACACCCAAAGATGCCATAGCAATCATTGTTAGTGGTAAAAATAGCAGTGTCCATAACTGAACTAAATGACCGCGTACAGGCGCACCAATGCTTTGCATCTTTTTTATGAAAGAGGGCAGTTGCCAGAAAGATATTTGATTTGGTTGCAAATATCTGTCCAGTATAGTTTGCGGTGTTAATAATGTTTCTGTTTCCCAAGCACCAGATGTTGTAGCGCCATTGTCGTGTAATATTTGTGCCTGCTTTGCGGTTAGTTTGTTGTCTGATAATGTTACACTTTTAGTGATAATGCGTTCGGTTAATTTAAAGTCAGGACCTTGGATATAAATGGTTGCGTTTATAAATTCCAAAGAGTCGTTTATCTTGTTTAACTCTTTCGCGTTCATTGTTATTGTTTGTTTGTCTGTGTTTTCGTGTAACCAGATTTTGTTATCAATTAACTGTAGATTTTCTGTCGTTATATGTTCTGAATTTATCTTTACAGAATATGGATTGATAACCATTGTTGCAAATGCGCCAATTAAAAAAGCGCCAACAAAAAATGGACGTGTTGCTTGGTATGGCGAAAGACCTGCGCTGGATATAATAATGCCTTCGCTGGACTTGGTAAGTTTATATGAAGTTAACAATGTTCCCATAAATACAGACATTGGTAAGAACATCGGTATATACTCTAATAAACGCATCCAAGCATCGTATAGAGCGGCAATCGCGTCAGAATTAGAAGGCAATCTTTCAACAAAAGTTACCGCCATAATAATGCCACATACAACCAATAATACCAAACCGACGCCAGAAAAAAATCGGCGCAATAAAAAGCGATTTAAGATATTTAACCTAAGCATAATAGTAAAATTATACCTTTTTCATTTGATAATTGCAAAATTAAAATGAATGCGTATAATTTCTAGAAAACATATGGGGAATATTATTATGGAAAAGAAACCAATTTCGCGCGCAGGCTTTGATAGCTTGCTTAAAGAGTTGAAAGATTTAAAAGAAAACCAAAGACCAGAAATATTAAAGACTGTTCAGTGGGCTCGTTCTTTGGGTGATTTGTCTGAAAATGCCGATTATAGTGCTGCAAAAGAAAAACAGCGTCAAATTGATTCTCGTATCAGATTTATCGAAGATGTTATCGAAAATGCTTCTGTTATTGATGTTGATTCTTTGACAGGGGATAGGGTTGTTTTTGGTGCGCGTGTCGTTGCCGAAGATGAAGATGGTAATAAAATGCAGTGCAGAATTTTGTCTGATATCGAATCAGATGGACGTACTGTTATTTCTTGTACTTCTCCTGTGGGACGCGCAATGATTGGTAGATGCGTGGGTGATACTTGTATTGTTAAATTGCCTGGCGGTGAAAAAGAATATGAAATTTTAGAAGTTAAGTTCAAAGACTAAGGTTGTTGCATGACAGTTCGTGTGTTGCCAGATTTTTTGATTAATCAAATCGCAGCAGGCGAAGTAGTTGAAAACCCTGCCAGCGTTGTCAAAGAGCTGGTTGAAAATGCGTTGGATGCGGGGGCAGATCAAATCGTTGTCGATGTGGTAGATGGTGGCCGCACAATGATAAGTGTTATTGATAATGGTGGTGGTATGACGCGTGAAGATTTGGCGCGTGCAATTACACGACATGCGACTTCTAAATTACCAGATGATGATTTGTTGAATATTAACTTTATGGGCTTTCGTGGTGAAGCTTTGCCGTCTATTGCATCTGTGTCTGATATGATAATCGATACTTGTAATGGTGTCGATAAAAATGGTTGGCAGATAGACTGTAATACAGGAAATATAAAACCTTGTGATTGGGAAAGTGGTACGCGTATTCGTGTTCAGAACTTGTTCGCAAAAACACCGGCTAGATTAAAATTTTTGCGTGGTGATAGGGCAGAACTGATGTCGGTTTTAGATGTTGTGAAAAAGCTGGCTATGGCGCGAACAGATGTTGGTTTTGTGCTAAATAATAAATGGGTCTTTCCGAAAAATCAGGATTTGTTATCTCGTATTTCTGCTGTTATGGATGAAGATGTTGTTGGACGTATGTTGGAAGTTGATGCAGTGTCTGGTTCAACAGCCGGTATGAAATTAACAGGATATATTTCAGAGCCTACATTAAGACGCGCTTCGTCTGTTGATCAGTTTTTGTTTGTTAATGGTCGACCTGTAAAAGATAAAGTGTTAGTTGGTGCATTGCGTGCTGCTTATATGGATGTTATGCATGCGCGCGAATTTCCATTGTGTGCGTTATACTTGTGGTTGCCTACTAATTCGGTAGATGTTAATGTATCTCCGGCCAAGACCGAAGTGCATTTTTTAGAGCCTTCACATGTGCGTTCTTTTATAATAAAAACACTGCGAGATAGATTGTCAAAAACCATGGTTAGTGTGCCAGAAAAAATATCTGTAAATATTCCTTTGTCTGCACCAGTTGCTCCAAGGTTTGATTTCGGTATAAAGCAGGATTCCTTTCGTATACGAGATGAAATAGTGTCGCCAATACAGAATAATTTTTCATCAAATGTGTCTGTTCCAAAACATACAGAAACACCCATCGAAAATGTGTTTGTTGATATGCCTTTGGGACGTGTTGTAGGGCAGGTCGCAAACAAGTATATTATTGCACAAAAAGATGACAATATGATTGTCGTTGATCAGCATGCTGCGCACGAACGAATTACTTATGAAAAATTGCGAAACAATAAAATTAAAACACAACCTTTGTTGACTCCGATTGTTGTTAATTTGCGCGAAGAAGATGTGTGTGCAATTGTTTCGATTGTTGATGAGTTAAAACAGTCTGGTTTGCAAGTGGATAGCTTTGGTGATAATGCAATTGCAATATTTGAAAAGCCTGCAGACTGGGATATGAATTGGGCAGATGTTTTGCATAATGTTGCAGACGAAGTTCGTGTAAATGGACATTCTTCTCAGTTGAAAGAGAAGTTACATTTAAAGTTAGCTAATTATGCTTGTCATCATTCGGTGCGTGCAGGGCAAAAGCTGGATTTGGTTCAAATGGATGTGTTGTTGCGAGATATAGAAAAAACAGAACGCAGTGGTCAATGTAATCATGGTCGTCCTGTGTATAAAATTATCCCAATTACAGAAATTGACGGTTGGTTCGAAAGATTATAAAAATATGGTATTTTTGCTTTACAAATCAGGGTTTTTTTACTAATCTGCCAGTATAAATTAAGGAGAAATGCATGGAACAAACAGCAGAAGTTGTAGATACAGTTGTACAAACTGGTGCAAATGCCCCACAGGATGGCCTTTTTGGCTTACTGGTTAACTGCCTTATTATTGTTGGGATTATCTATTTTGTGATGGTGCGTCCGAATAAAAAACGTATGGCAGAATATCAAAAAATGCTTGATGCGTTGCAGGTTGGTAATCGTGTGATTGCAGCGGGTATTTATGGGACTGTTAAAAAAGTAAATGAAAAAACTATTGAAGTAGAAGTTGCAAAAGGTGTTGTTATCGAAGTGGTAAAAAACGCTGTAGCAAGTGTGGAATAAAGGTAAAGGGTTAGGATATGTTTAAAAAATTGGCGATTATTTTTGTGGCTGTATTTTGTGTGTTGTTGGCGGTGCCAACAATGTTGCCAAAATTGGCGCCTTATTTTCCATCTTGGATAAATCCTGTGTCTTTGGGATTGGATTTGAAGGGTGGTGCACAACTGTTGTTGGAAGTTGATACAAATACTATGTTTGAAGAAAAAACTCAGCAGTTGTATGAAGAGGCTCGTAGTAGTTTGATTGATAGAAACAAGGGTGTTATTCGTTTCTCTAATTTGCGCAATCATAATGGTGTCGTTTCTTTGGTTGTTCGTGAAGAAAAACAAGTTTCTGATGCCAAAGGAAGATTGAAAGCTGCTTTTGGAAATACTGTTGATATCAAGTCCGATGGAAAAACAATTTCATTGTCTTATTCTGAAACTCAGAAACAAGAAATGGTAAAAGATGCATTGGCACGCAGTATTGAAATTGTTCGTCGTCGTATTGACGCTTTGGGAACAAAAGAACCTTCTATCCAAAGTCAGGGTGGAAAATATATCTTGGTTCAATTGCCAGGTGTTGATAATCCAGAACATATTAAAAACTTGATTGGTCAGACGGCTAAAATGACTTTCCATTTGGTAAATGAAAATGTATCAAGCGAACAGATTGCTTCTGGTCGTGCGCCAAATGGTACTGAATTCTTGCCTTATATGGATATGAATGGTATGCCTATTGCTGTTTATTCTCGTGTAGAAGTTTCGGGTGAATCTTTGAAAGATTCTCAGGCAGAATTTGACCAGAATAACATGCCTGTTGTGTCCACAGTGTTTGATGCTTCGGGGGCACGTAGATTTGCAAAATTAACAACAGAACATGTAAATGAAAGATTCGCAATTGTGTTGGACGGTAAGGTTTTGTCTGCACCAGTTATTCGTGAACCAATCCCTGGTGGTCGTGGTCAGATTTCAGGTGGCTTTACTTTGCAGGGCGCAAAAGATTTAGCTGTTTTGTTGCGTTCTGGTGCTTTGCCAGCTCCTTTGCAGGTTATTGAGGAACGTGTTGTTGGTGCAGGATTGGGTGCAGATACAATCGAAGGCGGTAAAATTGGTGCTGTTGTCGGTGTAATGTTTATCTTTATATTCTTGCTGTTCTTGTATCGTTCTTTTGGTGTTATTGCAAGTATTGCTTTGATGGTCAACTTGGGAATGATTGTTGGTTTGACAGCATTGTTCGGCGCAACTTTAACATTG
>JAFZHX010000036.1 GCA_017554665.1 Alphaproteobacteria bacterium | reverse complement strand
TTGCCAGGTATTGCAGGTATCGTTCTGACATTGGGCATGGCGGTTGACGCTAATGTGTTGCCGTTTGAACGTATCAGAGATGAGATTAAATCAGGAACACCATCGTTGCGTGCAGTTAATATGGGATTTGATCGTTCTATGAAAACTGTTTTGGATGGAAACTTAACCACTTTTATTTGTGCGTTGGTTTTGTTCCAGTTCGGTGCAGGTCCAATTCGTGGATTTGCGGTTACTTTGTCTATCGGTATCTTGACAACATTGTTCACTTGTGTTTGGTTGTCCAAGGTAATGATTGACTGGTATATGAACGGAAAAAATAAAAAGATTGGTTTTGTAAGATAAAATAGTGGGGTGTAAAAATGAAATTGCATATAATGAAATATCGTAAAGTAGCATACATCGTTTCAGGTGCTTTGGTACTGTTATCTGTGTTTTCGCTGTTGTTTCGTGGATTGAATTACGGTATCGACTTTTCTGGTGGTATTTCTATGGAAGTAACACCAGTAGAACAAAGTTACACATTGGATGAAATGCGTTCAGATTTGTCCGAATTTAGTCCAGAATTGCAGCAGGTTGATGGAAAATCTATTCTTATTCGTTTAGGTTTGCCAAAGGGAGCTACTGATTCTCAGCAAAATGAACGTGTTTCTGAAATTAAAGAAATCTTGGGAAATAAAGTAGAATATTCACAAGTGCAAATCGTTGGTCCAAAAATCGGTGGTGAGCTGATTCGTGGTGGTATTTTGGCTATATTGTTTGCCTTTATAATGATGGCGATTTATGTGTGGATTCGATACAAAGGCGGATATGCAGTTGGTGCATTTGTGTCTTTGTTCTTTGACTTTGTTTTGATGTTTGGTTTCTTTTCTATTACAGGATTGGAATTTAATCAGACTGCAATTGCTATCATTTTGACAGGTATTGGTTATTCGATTAATGACAAGGTTGTTAACTATGACAGAATCGATGAGAATGTGAAGAAATATCACAAAATGCCAATGGCTGATTTGATTGACTTGTCTGTGGGCGAAATGTTTAGAAGAACTATGTTAACAAGTGTGTCCACTTTGTTAGCGATGGTTGGTTTGTATTTGTTTGGTGGTCAATTGTTGCGTGAATTCGGTTTAGCTATGGGATTCTCGGTCATCATGGGAACATTTACAAGTATCTTTATTTCAAATATGATTCTGTATAACTTTAATTTGCGTGATACAGATAAATAAGAATAAGGTCATACTAACGGGGGGATGTAATATGAGATTTTTGAAAATATTTTTTGTGTTGGCTTTTGCCGTTGGTATGACTCCTTGTTTTGCAGATGGTTTGTTCTTTGAAGACGAAGCCGTGCAAGACGGGTTGCCTGTTATTGAAATGTCTAAAACTTTTGCGGATGTTTATGAAAAATTAAACGATGTAAAGTGGGGCGGAAAAAATCTTAATATTGCAATTGAAAGTTTAGAAAACTTAAATCCTGCTGCTCATATCGCTGCTACGGATGAGCGTGTGGTTTTGGTTTGGAACGACAAGATTATTGCAAATTATCCAAGACCAGAAAAAAATGATTGGAATGCTTTTGGTGAAATAACTACTGCTTTGATTTTAAAGATGCGTCAACGTGATGCGTTTATGAAGTCTTTGTCCGAAAACGAAATGTATCAATATGTTGTTAGTGGTATTGTTCGTGGATTGGATGAAAATGGTAGATATATTTTTTCAAAGGCTGCTCAAATCACCGAAGGGGGCAGACTGTTAACAAGTGTCGGTATGGAAGGTGTGCGTGATGAACGTGGCAACTTTCGTGTTGATGGTGTTTTCAAGGGTGCGCCTGCAGATACAGCTGGAATTAGCAGTGGTGATTTAATAGTACAAATAAATGGCAAGCTGGTAAGAAATATGTCTGATGCAGAACTTGCTTCTGTGATTAGCGGTTTTAATTCTGGTACAGCCAAGATAAAGATATTATCTCCGATGGGTAGTAAAGATGTTGTTTTGCGTCGTGCAACAGTTGTTGTAGCAGATGCTGATATCGTACATCGTTCTAATCCTGAAAGTGGTGGTATTTTGGAAGTTGTTGTGCATAAGATTTCAGATGGTGCAGTTAATATTGTAAAAAATGCTTTGAATTCTTATACGGAATTAGATGGTGTTATTCTAGATTTGAGAGCGTCCAGCGGTGATGATGAAAAGGCTGCAGCAAAGTTGGCAGGTTTGTTTATTGGTAAAAAGCCTGTTATGCGTATCGTTGAAACTGCAAAAGATGAAATAGAAGTTGTGCCAAATACAGATGCTGCTACAGAAGCTCCAGTTGTTGTCTTGATGTCTGATCAAACACGTGGAACTGCCGAAGCTGTTGCGTCTGCGTTTTATGAAAATAAACGCGGTGTGTTGGTTGGTACACCTACGGCCGGTAATGCTAGAATTGCAAGTGTTATTGATTTAAATAATGGTGGTGCTTTGGAACTGTTGAACAAGTCAATAAAAACAGGTCAGGGTAATGTAGTTGATGGTCGTGGCGTTTTCCCTATTGTTTGTTTGTCTAATATTCGTTCTAGCCAACAACAAAATGCGTTCTTTTTAAATGTTATTAATGGCGACTTTAATGCAAAAGATTTTAATAAAGAAAAAGATGTTAATGTAAAAGATATTCGTCAAGGTTGCCCAACAATTACAAACGGTGCAGATGAAGATGCTTTGTCTATGGCGGTTTCTGTGAAGATTTTAACAGACGCAAAGATTTATAGCGGTCTGAAAGATTTGTAATTTTATACAAAGGGATGTGAAATGTTTTTGACAACTGATAATCAGATTAAATGGAAGAAAATGACTGTTGCCGCAGTTGTTACAGCTGTTTTGGTGTTCTTGGGAATTGTTTGGTTTGATAAGCCTTTGTTTTCTGCTATTCGTGGTTTTAATTGCGGACTGTGGAATCTGTTTGACAAGGTTTTTTCGGCAAAGGTTTGGTTGTCTGTATCTTTGGTTGCAGCAATTGTTTTATGCATAAAAAAATATGTAAAGTCTGATTTGAATTTAAGAACAACTGTTCGCGATTCGTTTGAAAAAACAAAAACTAGTCATGCGTTTTTGATTCTCTATAGCATCCTGTCAGCAGGCATTATTGTCAAAATATTAAAGACATTTATTGGACGTGCCAGACCTATATTTTTTGAGGCTTTGGATATGACAGGTTTCTTTCCTCCTTCTACGGATTGGGCTTTTAATTCGATGCCGTCTGGTCATACAGCTGTTACTTTTGCGGGCTTGGTTATGATTGGTATGTTGGCGACAAGGTATAAAGTGCTTACTTGGAGTTTAGCGATTTTGGTTGCTTTTTCTAGAATTGCGATTGGTGCTCATTGGCCATCAGATGTGATATTTGGTGCTTTTATAGGTATGGTTATAGCGGATATTATAAAATGGCAGATGATGAAAAAAGCTAAATAATAATAAAAAGCAGGCGATATAAAAATCGTCTGTTTTTTTTGTGTTTTTTATGATAAAATATTCAGCGTTATGGTAGGGAAAAGAAAGTCTAATTTTTTGCCAGAAAGTATGTCTGGTGCTTTGATAAGTTTAACTCATCGTGTTTTGGGTGCGTGCATTTTTGTTGTTGCGCTGTGGGCGGTGTTTGCGTTGTTTTTGTATAATCCATACTTAAATGGTTTTGGTGTGTCCAGTACTTTTGGCAACCAATCTGTTATGGGGTATTTAGTGGGTATGGTGCGCTATGCCGTTGGTGTTGTCCCTGCGTTATTTTTGTTTTTATGTATCGGTCGTTGGGGACTGGTCAAGATGTTTTGGTCGATATATGAAAACCTGCCAGAATATAATATATTGCGTGGTTTTATAGCTTTGTGTATGGGGTCAATTGGCTTTGGATTGATTGCTCCGCGTGCTACATATGGCGGTATGTTTGGTGCTGTTGCTTCGGCTGATATTTATCATTTGGTTGGTGGTGCTTCTGTCTTTATAGGTATTTTATGTTTACTGGTATTTTTTGCTATGGCAGGGGTGTTGTTGCATATAAAACTGGAACATTTGCGTTGGGCTCTTCGGGTTGTTATGCGCTGGTTGTGTTGGCTGGCCAGTGTATTCCATCTGACTAAATATATACCTGCGGTTGCAAGTGAAGAAGAGGGCGATGACGAAGAAGAAGTCGAAGAAGATGAAGACGAAGAAGAAGATAGAAAAGAAAAAACAAAAGCTGTTGCATCAAAGAAAAAGTCCACTAAAAAAGTTGCTGCGGTGGTGGCTTCGACCCGCGTTCGTACTGCATCTGCGTATGAATTGCCTGATACAAAGTTCTTGGAAAAATCTAATTTCAGTAAATATTCTGTAACACCAGACTTAAAGCAAAATGCACGCAGTATGGAAATTAAGTTTGCTCAATACGGTGTGTTCGGCAAGGTTGTTGGTATTAAACCAGGTCCGGTTGTTACTTTGTATGAGTTTATGCCGGATGATGGAACGCGTATGGCTGATGTTAGCAAAACAGTTACTGATATGACGCGTGCTATGGCGACTGAAAGTATTCGTATAGCTCATATCCCAAAGACACAATTAATTGGCGTTGAAATGGTTAATTTAAATCGTCAGCCAGTGCGCTATCGTGGCTTGATGGAAGAAGAAATGTTTGTTGAATCAAAGTATAAAATACCATTGGCGCTGGGTGTTGATATTGGCGGAAATCCAATGTATTATGACCTGGCCAAGATGCCACATATGTTGATTGCAGGTCGTACAGGTTCTGGTAAATCTGTATTTGTTCAATCTATTATAACTTCGATTATTTATCATTTTACACCTGATAAGTGTAAGTTAATGATTATCGACCCAAAGGGTGTTGACTTTGGTTTTTGGGATGATATTCCACACTTGATTACACCGATTGTAAAGTTAGAACCAGAGCCAGCAGTAAATGCGCTGAAATGGGCTGTGCGTGAAATGGAAGAACGTTATAAAAGGTTGCAAGTATTAAATGCTCGCAATATTGAAAGCTATAACGAAACTGCTGCGCAGAAGCGTGAAAGTGGCGAAAAGGTTTCTAAACAAGTTGCTGTTGGTACTGATCCAGAAACAGGCGAATTGCTATTTGAAACCCAAGAAGTTGATTTGGCAGATATGCCATATATGGTAATCATTATTGACGAGGTTGCAGACTTGATGAGTCTTGCTCGCAAGGATGTAGAAGCTTGTGTTCAGCGTATTGCTCAAAAGGCACGTGCTGCAGGTATCCATCTTGTTATGGCGACTCAGCGTCCAGACGCAACAACAATTACTGGTGTTATCAAAGCTAACTTCCCAACGCGTATTTCGTTCCAGGCGCGCAGTCGTATCGACAGTGTAACATGTCTTGGCGAAGGCGGGGCAGAACAGCTGTTGGCAATGGGTGATATGTTGTTCAGTGAAGCAGGGCGTGTGCCAGTGCGTATCCACGGTGCATTTATTGATGATAAAGAATTAAAACGCATTGGTGATTTCTTGCGCACTCAGGGTGAGCCAGAATATGCCGAAGGTGTTACAGATTCTGCGGATGCTGTTGGTGGTGATATGGGCGGTGGATTTGGTGGTGGTACTGGTGACAAAGATGGCGACTTGTATGCACGCGCCAAAGAGTGTGTTATTCGTGATAAAAAACCGACTATTTCATATATTCAGCGCAGATTGCAGATTGGTTATAACAAGGCTGCGGGCTTTATGGAACGCATGGAAGCAGATGGTATTGTGTCTGCGCCTGATGCCAATAACAAGCGTCATATACTGTAAGTAAATTATAATAATTCATCTAAAAGCGGTACTGGCAACTCATGTAGCGTTTGTACACTACATTGCCGGCACTACTTTTATCTAAATCATTTCCGATAAATTTGGTTTTTGGGTATATTTTTTGCTTTTATCTCGTATTAAAATATGATAAAATTTTACCTATAGAGAGAATATGAAACTGTTTAAGCGATTTTTATTGCTGGCTTTGCTATATGTCCCATGCGTTGCAGGGGCTCAGGTTGCTACCACTGCGGGCAGTAATTTAACTGCATGGAATGGCAATACTGGTGCTACAAACAATAATAATTGGAATACTTTAATGAACAATCGTGCGTCTAATGGCGGTGGTGCGGTTGCAGACTTTGGAAATTGTAATTCTTTGATACTTCGTTGTGCGCAACCAAAGTGTTCTGGTTGTACTTCTATGGATATTGCAAGACCTATTGTAGAAGGGTGTGTGAACTCTAACAAAGATTGTAAAAAGCATGGCGAAGATTTGATTCAATTTATATCTGGACAGATTGTTGCAAATGCTAATGCCAAGGTTCAGGAAAAACAGTTGGCGGCTCAGCAAGCTGCTGCACAGCAGGCCGCTGCTCAAAGTTCTCAGCAGATACAACAGATGCAGATGCAGATGCAACAAATGCAACAGCAAATGCAGGCGCAAAATGCACAACAAATGGCTTCTATGCAGGCTGCGTTGGAAGAACAAAAAGAATTGGTTGCTCAGGCTCAGGCCGAAGCGGCTGCTGCACAGCAGGCCAAGATGGCTGCTGAAACAGCACCTGGTGTTACTGTTGCACAACAAGTTGCGATTGATGCTGGTGTTTCCGAAGATGTTTTGGTGCGTCAGCAAATCACCGGTCAAATCATGACGGAAATTGAAAATGCAGAAGATGCATTACATGATTTAAAATCGAAAATGTTGATTGCTTTTGAATATGCTGGTTGTGATACTCGTGGTAATAACTGTAGAGGGCCAAAACGTGTGAAGATTTTCAAGGACAAAGCACGTGAATTCTTTGACCCTTATAATAATGTTCTTGATTCATTATATGATGCATTGATTACAGCACAGGCAGTTGGTGTTGACATTACAGATATTTATTTGTTGTTAAGTAACTCTTGTAATTCTTGGGGTGAATATTTATGTTCGGATACAATTACGGAACTGTATGAGGAAGGACAAAATTGTAAAAACGGTAAATCTATTGCAACGGCTAATACCAAAGGGCAACATGAATGTGCAGATGGACATGCAATTCCTCCTCAGGATAGTCCTGCGTGTAGATTGAACAAGATTTTATCAAATAACGCGGATGTTCAGCAAGGGTTGCTGTTTCCAGAAGAAGGTAACGGTTCAATGATACGTGTTGGTTGCGCATCCGCTTCGTTGGATGCTTCTGGTTTGTTTGCAAATCGTAAAAAGCAAACAAGTATTGATATAGATATATTGCAACGCATCTTAGAACAAGATGCTCCAACAAGTTGTAAACAGTTTGGAAATACAGATGCATGTAACGACAAAAGTTATTTTACTAAGTATTGTGGGGTAGGGAAAGAATCGTATCCTGAATTGCAAAAAATTGCCGCTACAAAAAAATTGCCAAAAAATATCTGTATTAACGAAAATGTATTGGGAAATTATAAAGATAACAGCACAGTTGGTGGTACTGATAATGAATCAGGCGCAGGTCAAGCCAAAAGTTGTGAAAATCGTTATAGTCCTAACCAAAAACTTATACGTCAATGTATATGCCAAACGACAAGAGATGTTGTGACGTGGAATGGGAACAGTTGTGAATGTGAAGATGGACAAGAATTTAGTTATTTAGCTGGTCTTTGTGTGCAAAATAAGAATGACAAAGACAAAAAGATAGTTGACGCTTGTATAGATTCTGGTGGAGAATTCAAAAGTGAAGATTTTTCGTGTAAGTGTAACAAAGAAGGGCAAGAAGTTGTTGGTAACCAATGCAGATGTAAAAATGGTTATGAAGACAGTGAAGACAGAAAAAGTTGTAAAAAAGCTGAGAGTAACTAGAACTTAAATGAAATATTTAAAAAATATTTTTATTAAAATGTTGGTTTCGTGCATAATTCTGTGTACAGTGTTTGTTATGCCATCGTTTTCTGCAATATCAAATGGTTGTGCAGATGATGATAACGCTTATATTATTCCTAGTATCGCTTTGTGTACAACGCATGCTTATAATTATAATATGGACAAAAATCCTGGTGCTGATGAACGTTCGGCAATGCAGGATATTATAGCATTAAAGACAACTGTTATATCGCAACAGATGTATAAACAATATGAATATCTGGAAGCGATGATAAGACGTTTGAAAACACAGTTGGAAAAGGCAACTTTGACTGCTTCTTTGCAGGCGGCAGGTGCTTCTTCATCGGCTAGTGATGCTGATAGCAATTCTGGTTCTGGTTGGCGTAGTAAGGATAATGATATTTTTATGGAAGACGGAATTGAAAATTGTAATGATTCTAATAGTATGAACGAGATGTTTGATTGTGTCGTACGCAATGTTGATATTATCAAAAGTGTTGTAAGTGATGGAGTAAAACCAACAAAGCAAGCAAAACAACAGTTGATACATGAAAAAGAAGTTATAGAACAAATAAAGTTTGATTCCAAAGCAACTGTTTCTTCTTCTACAGACGAGTCTACAGATGTCTTGTGTCCAAATTTGAACAAACGTTGCTCTCAGACTATTCAAAGAGCACCTTCGATGTCTAATACTGCATTTAGTACTTGTTTGGATGAAGTACGAAACTGCATAAGAAATTTGAATCAAGAGAGGGATAATTTAGAAAAAAAGTATAAATATAAAGATGATTAATAAATAAAAATCCCCCGTTCGGGGGATTTTTTAGTCGTTTTTCTTTAATTGCTCTCGTAACTTGTCCCAATATTCAACACGTTTTTTTATCTCTCGCTCGAACCCGCGTTCAATAGGGATATAAAATTTTTGACGCGGAAATGATTCTGGAAAACAATTCTGACCGGAAAAGCCGTTTGCTGTGTCAGGATCGTAAATATAACCATCGTTATAGCCAAGATCTTTCATCATCTTGGTTGGTGCGTTTAATATGTTCTTTGGTGGCATAAGTGAACCAGTAGCGCGCGCTGCAGCATATGCGGCTTTTTGTGCCTTGTAATTTCCAATGCTTTTAGGTGCAGTGCCAAGATATATAACCAATTGTGTAAGTGCTAAATCACCTTCGGGACTGCCAAGTCTTTCGTATGCGTTCCATGCAGCAATTGCAACCTGTAATGCGTTTGGATCTGCCAAGCCAATGTCTTCAACAGCAAAACGAGTCAGTCTGCGAAATAAATACATAGGATCTTGACCTGATGTCATCATACGGGCCGCCCAATAAAGCGCAGCGTCTGTATCGCTGGCACGTAAAGATTTGTGTACAGCAGATAACAAATTGTAATGTTCGTCACCGTGTCTGTCAGATAGTGGCGCGCGCTTGTGTACGGCAGAAACCAAGGTTTCTGGGGTAAGCAGTTCTTTGAAATTTGCGCTCGTTAGGTATTCAACTGTGTTTAATAAAAAGCGCGCATCGCCGTCAGCCATTTGTGCCAAATGTGTGCGTGCTTCGTTGTTTAGTGGTAACTTTTTATCTAGGAACTTTTCTGCGCGTTCCATTAAAATTAACAAGTCTTCGGTTGATAATGCAGATAGTACACCAATATGACAACGTGATAGCAAAGCGTTGTTTAAATTAAAACTTGGGTTTTCGGTTGTAGCACCCATAAAGACAACAGTGCCATCTTCGAGATAGGGTAATAGTGTGTCTTGTTGAGTCTTGTTAAAACGATGGATTTCATCGATAAATAATAATGTGTTACGACCAATGTCGCGATTCATACGGGCTGCATCCATTGCTTTTTTTATGTCTGCTGTGCCGGAAAATACCGCAGACATAGGGACAAAGTCCATATCAACAGAATTCGCCAGTGCGCGTGCAATTGTCGTCTTGCCACAACCTGGAGGACCCCATAATATCAAATTAGATAACTTTTGATTGTCAACCATACGGCGAACAATGCCGTTTTCGCCAAGCAATGTTGTTTGACCAACAACATCATCGATTGTGTTCGGACGCATTAAATCTGCAAGTGGTCTTGTCATTTTACTTGGCTTTTATTTAGGGTTTATTTGTGATATAATTATTCTATTAAAATATAAAGGAAATGGCAAGTTGGTAAATAAAAATTCTGATTTTACATTGGCAGTTGCAAACTTGGCCGCTGCTGCGATTGCAGCTAATCCAAAACTAACAATGGAAGTAGCTGTGAAAAACGCACGTGAAATACTGCGTGGAACAACTGTTACCGAAGAACAAATTCAAGATTCTGTGCACCCTGATAAAATCCAATGTCTGGAAGATGGGACCTGGCATGTGATGTTGCGCAGGTATATCAAAAGAAAATTTAACTTAACACCTCATGAATATCGTGAAAAGTGGGGATTGCCAAATGATTATCCTTTTGTGGCACCTGCATACTCGCGTAAGCGTTCTAGAATAGCTAAAAAAACAGGGCTTGGGAGGAAATAAATATGGTAAGAAAAACAGTGGCAGAAAAACGTGGAGATGATATTCGTAAAGCCGCAAATTTTTTAAAGAAAGCACGTTTGAATTTAAATAGAAAAAAAATTCCAAACAAGGAACATTTTGGTGATGCTTTTGTTTTTGAAAAACTTGAAGATGACCGTTTGATTATAGAAGTTGATAAAAGAAAACTGAAAGGTTGGTCAAAAGAAGTAGGGCAAGGTTTTAATAAAGTGTCAGGTGTCTCGGCTTTATGGTTGTCAGAGTATTTATTGCGTATGCTTAATTCAGTCTTTGTTGATAATAAATTGATAGAGGCTTTAGAACGGGCATCTCGTAATTCCTCTACAACAAAGGTTGGACGTAAGCTTTCTTGGGTGGAAAGTTATTTGCTTTATTATGTGTTTGCTGCCAGTGTTGTGTTCTCTGGAACACAGCTGGGAATAAAAGGCGCAGAAGATAATAAAGACGATAAGAAGGACGAGAAAAAAGAAGTTGTAATCAATAATGAAAAAAAAGGTTCTTATGATAAAAAACTTAAAAAAATAGATCCGCAAGAAAGTAATTTTGTACAACAGGCACTTAATGAATATTGGCCTGTGTTGGCGGTTGGATTGACAGAACTGGAAACATACCGTGGAGTGCCAAAACTACAAGGCTCAGAAGCGCGTTCTACAAATGGTTTGGGTGTAACTTATACTTATTATTATAATGAAAAAGGAATCTTGTATCGGGTGGCTAATCCAAAAAATGCGGAAAAAGTAAGAACTTTTGATGTGGCGGGTAACTATGAACAGTGTAAACGACATTTGACTTATGAAACTTTACCAAAACTTGGAAATGCTATAAAACGAAAAGAAAATATTACTGCACAGCAGTCAGTTGCGCTTGTGTTGGCAGGGTATCAAAGACCTTCGGATATGGATAATATTGCTTTGCGTTTGTCAAAAGCAAAAACAAAGCAGGAAATAGCAGATGCGTTTGCATACTATCCTGGACATACAAAATATAAAGAAGGTACTTTGAAAAGACGCTGGTGGTGTGCTGCATATGCAACAGGTGTAATTACAATGCAAGATTTTATAGATTTGCCACGTGATGGGTTTTCAAAAATAGAGCTTAGCAATGTTTATAAAGATGGGCATTTTGTGTTAACTAATGAAGCGGTTCAGTATGCGTTGAAGACAGCAAAAACTGGAAAGAGGTCAACTGTCAAAGATTTCTTGAATAGTTTCGAAACTGGGCAAGAAATACTAAATGATGTTAATAGTGTGAGCTCGAAAACAGTAGCTCTTGATGAAGCTGCTAGACAAATTAGAAAACAAAATGCTCGTGGAGACTTGCTGTTGTACGGTGTAGAAAAAACTCTTGTATAAGTAATTTTTCTTGTGGAAAAAGGATAAAAAAATTATGAAAGTTTATGTAGATATTCACGATAAACGGTGGAAAAAATATAATGTTAATTTTGCTGAAATCGCAAATGCTGTTGTAGGCACAAAATATAAAAACTCTGAAGTGTCAATCGTTTTGGTCGATGATGCAGAAATAAAAAATATAAATCATCAATATCGTAATATCAATAAACCTACAAATGTGTTGTCCTTTGAACTTGGAGACGATGTGTTGCTGGGAGATATTTATATCTCTTTGGATACTGTTCTGAGAGAGGCAAAACAAGAAAATATATCAGTTGAACATCATGTCGCGCATATGATTGTACATGGTGTTTTACACTTGTTAGGTTTTGATCATATAAAAGATGAAGATGCTATTGTTATGGAAAATAAAGAAACAAAAATTTTATCAAAAATGGGAATAAAAAATCCGTATGTGAATAATTTAGAAATATCGTGTGCGGGTGGGTCTTGTTGTCCCGGAGCGAAAACAATAGCATTTTTTAAAAAGTTTAAAATAACAAAAAATAGTTTTGTGCAATATCTTCTATACGGTGTGTTTGGTGCGGTTGCGTCATTTGGGTTCGCTCCTTTTTATCAATGGTGGACAACTGTGCTTGGAATAGCAGGTGCATATTGGTTGACTGTACGAAATGATAAAATTGGTGGTTTTTGGTATTCCTTTTTGCGTGTAGCACCATTTGGAGCAATGTATAGTTTGTTTATGTTTTGGTGGGTTTTGCATTCTATTTATGTCGCACCAGAAATTGCAGATTTATATGCAATATGGACGGTGCCAGGTGGAATAGGACTGATGCTAGCTGGGGGTTTGATTTTTTCTTGGCCTTTTGTTGCTGTTGCACAAAAAGTAACTTCTGCAGCATCTAGAATATTTTTGTTTGCAGGTGTTTGGACGGTTGTGTTGTGGGCGCGAGAATGGATGTTTACAGGCTTCCCTTGGAACCCAGTAGCGAATATAACTATGCCATTTCCTGTGGTTGCAAATTCCATGTCTTTGTGGGGTGCATTGGGCTTAAGTTTTATTATTGTTGGTTTAATTGTAAGCTTGGTTGAATTGTGTAGAAATAAGAAAAATGTTTATGTGTGGTTATCAACTTTTGTTTTTGTGTTGCTTGCTGTGTACGGCGGTTTTTCTGGGGTTAATAATATGACTGTTGCTGATATTGGTGCCGAAGAACAAAATTATATTATAAGAATTATACAGCCGGCTACTTCACAATCTCAGAAGGCGACACATAATAGAGTAGAGGCTTTGCAACGTGCTGAATATAACTTGCATAACTTGATGTCTTTGGCTAAATCATCAGGAGATGCAAATGTTATTATTATGCCTGAAACTTCGTATCCTTTTGTTGTTTTGCCAACAGATAATATAGATATGGCATCTTTTTTAGGAAAACCAGTTGTTTTTGGTGCAAATACTTTTGATGCAGGTGGTGTGTTTAACTCTATGGTTGTAAGCCAAGAAAATGGCCGTATAGAAAAGATTTATAGTAAATCGCATCTGGTGCCTTTTGGTGAATATAGACCGTTGGGATTTTTGCCTTCTCCTGCAAATTTAACTGCTGGTAATGGGCCAGAAATTGTCGAAATTGATGGGTTCGTATTTGCACCTGCTATTTGTTATGAAATTATCTTTTCTGATTCTTTGTTGCCTGATGATGCTGAAAAAGTAGCCGCTATTGTAAATATTACAAATGATAATTGGTTTGGAAATACTCCTGGAACATATCAACATCTTGATATGGTAAGACGATATGCAATCGAATCGGGGTTGCCAATCGTTCGTGCTAATTATTCTGGTATTAGCGCTTTTGTCGCATCGGATGGTGAGATTATTTCGTATTTGCCTGTTGGTGTGTCAGGTGTTTTGGATGGCTTTGTGTGGGGTGCGCATAACACTGTTTATCGTAGTGTTGGACTGAATAAATGGATGATGATAATATTGCTGATTTCTATATTCGGTACAGCTGTTTTTGCAAAAACAAAAAAGTAAATTAATTATTGCTATTGCGTAAAATTATTTGCTGTAATACCCATACGCGTACCGCAGAAGATAAGTTTGTGTCAGGAGTGCGTGTGGCGTCAATTTCGTTTATTATTGTAGCAACAGCCTTGCCGTGTCGAGCGGCTAGTGCTTGTAATGCTTCAATAAATTCTGGTTCTAGAGTAATGCTGGTTTGGTGACCTGATAAAGATACTGATATTTTTTTCATTTTTATATTTTCCCGGAAATTAAACAATCGAGCATTGCACGATATGGATCGTCATATTTGCGTAAAGGCGCAAGGCTTATGTTGTTTAGCATATAAAATGCGCCAAAAGCATCAAATGCAAACCAAAATAAATCGTTTCTGCCAAATATTGTTTTACCCATAGTTTTTCCAAGTGGGGCAATGTCGTCATTTATCTTTAATATGCTTGGAATAGGGTAGGTTGTTTCGCGCAAAATTTCATTTGGACCAAAAATGTATCCAGTATCTAAATTAATAGCACCAACTTGATCATATAACTCAATCAATGGTGGTGGCAACATTGCGTATCTGCGTTGCTGTAAAGCACCATTTAATAGCATGATTTGATTTGCGTGTGCAGGCGAATATATTTTTACCCCACGTGCTTGTATTGCAGATAAAAATTCAGAACAGTTCATTTGTGTACATCCCTTGTTTAAAAATCACGGTCGGCCACAATTTGTGATGCTATTGTTTCTGTTAATCTGTCTTCGGTTCCGTTTCCACCATCTCCACCACCAAGTGTGCTTACTGGTAAATAAATCTTTTTTGGTGGGTTTGGCATCCATACTGTTTCATTGGCAGACTGCAAGATTATAAATCTGTCCATGTTGTAAGAGTGTGGAAATGTTTTGCATAAAAACATATTCTCTATGTTTAATTCACCGCCCCAAACCAACGGAATACGAAATCGGATTGATAAATTTTCAGGTATTTTATTTCCTGTTATAAGCTCTACAAAATCGTCTTGAGATAAATTCATCAGAGCCAGTTCTTCAATACAGTCTGATAAAGTTAACATGAATTTGTGGCACAGTTTTTTGTATTGTTCAAACCAGTCTTTTGACACAGAAGTTTTTATGGGCATAATTTCCATTAGTGGTAAATCTTTCATACCAAGTTCTGCAATTTTTCTTTCTGCAATACTCTGGTTTAAGTTCATTATAATCGTCCTATATAGTCAATCACTGTGGAAATGTAGTTAGAAAACGCTTTGAAGTTTTCTTCGTCTTCTGCATCCATAGGTGTGTTTGGTGCTTTTTTCATAAATTCGCGCAAATCTTCGGTGTCTTTGAAGATTAGTATGTTTGGAGCAGGTGTGTCTGCATCAGGAGCGCCAATTACAAAGCCATAAGTTGTTATATGTATATCTTCTAGTGTGTCAGCAAATAGACTTTGTAGCTCGTTAATCGCAGTATGCATATCGGTAGTTTTAATACCGATAGCACCAAGCCAAACAGTTTCTTCATTTCCAATGGCAAGTACCGAAGTTTGCAATCCCTTGATGCGAGGTGGCTTTTTAATGACATAGCCTGCAGATTCGAATATTTCGTTTAATACGGATTGTTCAGATGATGTAGGTTGTGTAGGTGTTGTTGAAGTTGGTGGTGTAAATGTTGCCTGTGTCGTAGGTGTGTTTTGTGTGGATGCAACAGGCGCAGTTAGCGGTATGTTTTGTACGGCTGATGTTTTTTGAGATAATATATCAAGATTGTTGTTTGGCTGTAGTCTTTTTGGACGAGTTAGCTCAAATTCATTTGTAACTTGTTGTGTTGGTTGTGGTGCTGCAACGGGTGTGTTTTCCGGTTTGTTTACTTTTATTTTTCTAAAGCGAGGACGAATCACTATGTACAAACCAAACAATATAAGGGTAGCGCCAACAATAAGAGAAATATAAAACAACGGTGCAACAGATGCACGGGTTGCCTGCATATAGGACAAGTGCTTCCAATGAGAGGAAGAAAAAAGGTTAAAACCGAATTGAATATTGAACCAAAAGCATAAGCCAAGAGTTGATACTAATATCCACAATGTCCCTAGTAAAAGATTGTCTAATTTATTTCTCATTATGATTTTCATTATATCATATTTATGATAAAGTAAGAAGTACAATGATGGATAAAAATACTATTTTTGATGATTTCTCAAGCTGTGTTGCAATGTGGTGTGGCGATGCTGTGGACACAGGAGAATTGGCTAGGGTTGCAGAGGTAATTATGGATAAAAAAATCCCAGTTGTATCTGTTGTGCCCGATTCGATAAAAGTTATTTGGCCTTGGATAGAAAATGTGGATACCAAGATTTTGGCGCGTTTTTATGTTGCAGATAAAAAAATATCAGAACAACAAATTTCTGATTTGACTGTTAATATCAATGATGCTTTAAAAAGTGGTGCACATGGTGCACAAATATTCTTGCCGTATGTGGCATTTGCGGGGCTGGTTGAACAGACTTTTGTTGTGCGTAATGATTTGTTCTTTAATAGGTTCTTGTCCATAGGTGTTGATATTAACGAAGTCGATTCGTGTGATTGGGATGATTTGTTTCAAAACTTGCATAAAATTAATGCTTCGGCTTTGACTTTGACTTTATCAAAAGATATGGGGGATAAGTCTGATTTTGTTGGACGAGTTTTTGGTATGTTAGACAGTTGGAACGATGATAATAATTTCGAACTGCATTTTGTTCTGGGGCAGGATTTCTATCGTATAGAGCAGGTTGTGCGTTTGATTAAGTCAGTAAAACCTGAGCTGATAAACGTAACAAAATTTTTTATAAATTATTAGTTGTGTAAAACCAGATATTTTGGTGCAGTTGTACCGGCTTTGTTTTTATTCTGATATCTTGTTTGGATGATTTCCATATCTGGAATTGTTGCAGATAAATTTGTTTCCTTTATCTGTTCAAGTATCCAGTCAAAGTATTCCCAATGGTCTGTGCCAATAATGATTTCGCCATCGCTGGACAAGTATTTTGACAAAGTGTTTAAAAAATCAGCGGATAATAAACGGCGTTTTTCGTGTCGTGCTTTTGGCCATGGGTCAGGATGTAAAACCCAAATTTGTTTGAATTTCGAATCGGTGTTACGCAAGAAATCACGAACATCGTCTGCCCATATTCTGATGTTTTTATACTCATCAAAAACCTGATTCGTTTTTTCGTCTGTTATTGCAGATAATAAAGATGCTACACCGTTCATAAAAGGTTCTGCACCGATAATGATTTTGTTAGGATTTGCAAGAGCTAAATTGCGTACATGTTCGCCAGCGCCAAAGCCGATTTCCAAGATGTCGCCATCTTGTGGTTTTAGTGTTGGTAACAGTTCATCAACCAGTGTTTGTTGACGGGCTGATAATTTTTTGCCATGACGGCGTCCAAATGTTCTTATTTCTTGTTTTTCCATATAATTAGTATAGAATTAGCTTGTTAAAAAAACAAGGAATATATAGACATGGCTGAATTTCCAAAACGAATCGATTGTGGGGATTGTGAACTGGTAAAACCAGAAGTTACTTTTAGTAAGTCGCAAGAATTCTTTGATGTTATTGTAAAAAACAAGGAATTTTTGTTGGAATGGTTAGACTGGCCTAATTATTATTCGAAACCGGAAGATGCTTATAATTATCTAAAAACAGTAGAGAATGTAAAAGGAAGTTCTTACTTGATTCAGGTTGATGGTAAAATCGTTGGTGGTCATGGTTTTGTTAATTTTAATGAGGAATATAAATTCGCAGAGCTGGGGTATTGGTTAGCACCAGATTTTAATGGCCGTGGCTTGGTTGTGCGTGGTATAGCGGCTTTGGAGAATTTGGCATTTGGTCAATTTGGGCTGAATAGACTTCAAATAAAAGTAGATACAGAGAATGTTAAATCTCAGGCGGTTGCAGTCAGGGCAGGTTATGTCAAAGAAGGTATTCTGCGTCATGGATATGTTTTGCATGGTGCTCCGCGTGATGTTATAGTGTATTCAAAATTAAAATCAGAATGGGAAAAGGGAAAAGTAAAATGAGAAACGGATTATCAAAAGATTTAATAGCACGCGTATTAGGTGGTGCCCCAAAATATACAATCGCAGAATTGGAAGAAAAGTTTCCAGCACGTTCTTTGCCAGACGGTGCAATGGTTACACGTGTTGCGCCAAGCCCAACTGGTTTTATGCATTTAGGGACTTTGTACCAAATGATGATCGCAAAAAAATTAGCACAACAATCTGATGGTGTGTTTATGTTGCGTATCGAAGATACAGATACAAAACGTGAAGTGCAGGGCGCTGTTGATGTTATTTTGAAATGCGCTGATGCTTTTTGTTTGCAGCCAGACGAAGGTCCAACTTATGGCGGTGAATATGGCTCGTACTATCAGTCTGAACGTAAAGAAATTTATCATTCTGTTGTTGCAGAATTGTTGGAAAAGGGATTGGCTTATCCTTGTTTTTTAAGTGCAGCAGATATGGATCAAATTCGTGAAAACCAAAAAGCAGCTGGTTTTGCAACTGGTATTTATGGTGAATTTGCACGTGATAGAGATATTAGTGAACAAGAAATAATTGAACGTATGGATAATGGTGAAGTGCCATCGATTCGTCTGTATTCAACAGGTAATAAAGATAATAAAATCTTTTATAATGATAAAGTTCGTGGTCGCTTGGCATTTCCAGAAAATGAAGAAGATATTGTATTAATTAAATCAAATGATGGATTGCCGACATATCATTTTGCGCATTTGTGTGACGATCACTTTATGCGTACGACGTTGGTTCAACGTGGTGAAGAATGGCTGTCTTCGTTAAATTTGCACTTGCAGTTGTTCAGAATGATGGGGTGGCAAAATCCAGAATATATTCACGTTGCAACAATAAATAAATTAGATGAACAAACAGGTAATTCTCGTAAGTTGTCAAAGCGTACAGATCCAGAAGCAAATACTATGCATTATTTGACTGCGGGTTGGCCAATAGAGGCGGTGTTAAATTATTTGTACAATATTGTGGCATCCGGATTTGAAGAAGAAAAAAATAAAAAACCAGATACAACTATATGGAACTATGATTTGCGTGTAAAGAAAATTCCAACCAGCAGTGCGTTATTTAATACAGATAAACTAGAATGGTGGGCCAAAGAATTTATTGGCTTGTTGCCAGTGCCTGAATTGGTTGCGCGTGTTGTTGCATGGGCAAATGAATATGGAACGGATATTAACAAAATGCAGGTGGCAGATGTTGAATATCTGACAGGTGTGTTAGGTATCGAACGCGATAATCCAAAACGTGTACGCAAAGACTTTATTACTTGGTCGCAGACTTTGGAAAATGTTGCATTTTTCTGGGATGAATTGTTTGTTCCAAATACAGAATATGAATTTAACAAAGATGCGTTGCGTGCGTTCTTGGAAACTTATGACGCATCTGATGATAAAGATACTTGGTGGGCAAAAATCGTTGCGGTTGCAGAATCGCTTGGTATAAAAAATGGCGATGTTGCAATGAATTTGCGTGTTGCATTATCTGGTCGTACAAATACCCCAGATTTATATTCTATTATGTCTGTTATGGGTGGCGAACGTGTTGTTGAAAGAGTCAAGGAGACTATCAAATGACAAAAGAAAAAAGAGCTAGAATCAAGGTGGTTAAAAAGGATGCTCATGCTTCAAAGTTGTTAAAGGTTTTGCGTGCAACAGGTTTGTTCCGCTGGGAAAAACCAAGTACACATGCAGAAGAAGTGGTTAATATTTTAACGCATGGTATTGGTATTGGCTTAGCTGTTGCTGCTTTGACTTTGTTGGTTGTGTTTGCAGGTTTAGCGGGTAACCCTTGGGCTATTGTATCTTGTGCCATTTTTGGTGTAACAATGATAACTTTGTATTTCGGTTCTACAATGTGTCATGCGACTATTGGCAAAAAGCACGAATGCTTTTTTGAAGTGTGGGACAGTGTTGCAATTTATGCTTTGATTGCTGGAACTTATACTCCATTTTTATTAGTGAATTTGCGTGGTCTGCTTGGTTGGGTTGTATTTGCTATTTTGTGGGGAATTGTTTTGTTTGGTTCTTATATGAAAATATGTAATCCAAAACAACAGCCTCGTTGGATGGTTGCATTGTATGTTGCTATGGGATGGACTTTGTTGTTTATCTTGCCTGCGATGATACGCAATATTTCTGTTCGTGGGTTGTGGTTTATTTTAGCAGGTGGCTTGTCATATACGGTTGGTGTTTTGTTCTATTTGTGGCGCCGTATTAAGTTTTCACATGCAGTGTGGCACTTGTTTGTGATAGGTGGCAGTGTATGCTTCTTTTTTGCAGTGCTGTTCGGGTGTATATTCGATATGTAATAGAAAATCCGCCGTATGGCGGGTTTTTTGTTGACTTTTTCAATGTGTAGTCATAATATATATAGCATGAAATTATTTAGATTTATCTTTACTACAACTACAACAACCCCTTTGGGGGTGTAATTTCTATTGCGGTGAACCGCACAAATTTCTATAATAAATCAGTTTGAAAAAATAAATAAAAAGTAAAGGTTTTTATTATGTCTTATGATATTGAAATAGTTCGTCATTCGTTGGCACACGTTATGGCGGCAGCAGTAAAAAAATTGCACCCTGATGTGAAATTTGCAGGGGGGCCAGCAATTGAAAATGGGTTCTATTATGACTTTGATACAGAATACCGTTTTTCCGAAGAAGACTTTGCAAAAATCGAAAAGGAAATGCGTGATTTGATTAAATCAAATGGTCGTTTTGAACAACGCAATGTTTCTTTGAGCGAGGCCAAAGAAATATTCGCAGAACAACCTTATAAAATGGAATGGTTAAATGAATATGATGCAGCTGGCGAGGCTTTGTCTATTTATACTTTCCGTGATTTTGTTGATTTGTGCCGCGGACCACATGTAGAGTCTTCCAAAGACTTGCCACGTGATTCGTTCAAAATTCGTAGCGTTGCAGGTGCATACTGGAAAGGAAATGCAAAAAATAAAATGTTGCAAAGAATCTATGTTGATGCATTTGCTAGCAAAGAAGATTTAGAAGCTTTCTTGAAAATGCAAGAAGAAGCAGCGGCTCGTGATAATCGTAAACTTGGTAAAGATATGGACTTGTTCCATTTTGAACCAGATTATGCACCAGGTTCTGTGTTCTGGCATGACAAGGGTTATAAAATCTATCGCAAGTTGATTGAATATTTGCGTGTTCGTCAAGAAGCAGTAGGTTATATGGAAATTTGTACGCCTGCGGTTATGGATAGATGCTTGTGGGAACGCAGTGGACATTGGGCAAAGTATGGTGAACATAATTATTCTGGAAAAACACAAGATGGTAAAACTTTCTGCATAAAACCTATGTCTTGTCCAGGTGGTATGTTGGTCTTTGGGCATGGTATTAAGTCTTATAAAGATTTGCCTATGTATGTTGCTGAATTTGGAAAGGTATATAGATATGAAGCAGCAGGTGGCTTGTCTGGCTTGATGCGTGTTCGTGAGTTTACTCAGGACGATGCTCATATTTTCTGTACAGAAGAACAGTTGGAAGAAGAGGTTGTTAAAATCTTGAAATTTATCAAGGATATTTATTCTAAATTTGGCTTTGATAATATTTCTATGAAATTGGCAACTCGTAAAGATTCTGAATTCCGTATCGGTTCTGATGAAATATGGGATAAAGCTGAAGGTGCTTTGAAACATGCGTTGGATGCAAATGGTATCGAATATGAAATTGCAGAAGGTGATGCTGCATTCTATGGCCCAAAAATCGATAATTACTTAAAAGATTCTATGGGACGTGTATGGCAATGCGGTACTGTGCAGTTGGATATGAACTTGCCTGAACGATTCGATTTGTCTTATGTCGGCGAAGATGGTGAAAAACATCGTCCAATTATGTTGCATCGTGCTTTGTTAGGTTCTATTGAACGCTTTATGGGTGTTCTGTTAGAATCAACAGGTGGTCATTTGCCATTGTGGTTATCGCCAGAGCCGGTTGTTGTAACACCTATTTCTGAAAAGTATGCAGAATATGCAAATGAAGTTGTGTCTGTACTGCGTGGTGTTGGTGTGAATACTCGTGCAGATTTGCGTGATGAAAAAGTTAACTATAAAATCCGCGAACTGTCATTGGCTAAAACTCCAATCGTTGCAGTAGTTGGTGAAAAAGAAATGGCAGACAAAACGGTTGCTTTGCGTCGCTTGGGCGAACAAAAGCAGGAAACAGTGCCACTGTCTGAATTTGTTCAAATGATGCAAAATGCAATTAAATTGCCGTTGTAAAAAAATATGTGGGGCAGGGTATCTGCCCCATAAACATAAAGAAAGGAAGAAAAATATGAAAAAAGTTTTGTTTTTAATTGCGCTGGTTGCATTGCCAATGATTGTTGCAGGTTGCGCAAAAAAATGTGAAGTTGAACCAATTGTTACAGAAAATCATAAGCTGATTGTTCCGCCTAACTTTGGAAATATGCCTAAATAATTTTTGTTCAGATACATTTGGTTATTCTGTTTTTTTATGATATAATAAGTGTATATGAATTTAGATGGGGGATTGCCTTATGAACGATGATAACAACTTGGATTTATTAGATTTAGATGATGCAGATACATTAGATACTCTGCCAGAAGCACCTGCGTTTGTTGCGCCAAGACCAAAAAAGCCTTGGTTGCTGTTGACTTTGGGTATAGCGATTATCGTGCTTGCATCTTATATAATTATTCGTTCAATTGGTGGTGAAAGCTCTTCTTCTATAGAAGTTGATTTAGATGCGCCAGTGGCGGTTGTTGATGGTGCAGGTGCACCTGTGGATATGAATGTTATGCCACCTGTAAAACCTGTAGAAGTTGCACCAAAACCAGCACCAGTGGAACAACCAAAAACACAGCCAGCACCTGTTGCTCAGCCAGAGTCTTCAATGCCTGTCCGTGTTGTAGAAGATAGAAAAGAAGTAAAGTTTGATCCTGCTAAAGCAGTGGCTCCAAAACCTGTAGCAAAACCAGCTGCAAAACCTGCGGCAAAGCCACAGCCAAAGCCAGCAGCAAAACCAAAACAGACTGCGTCTGTATATAGTTGGTATGTACAACTAGGTTCTTATAGCACTCGTGCATTAGCTGAAGCTGCACAAACTAAACTTAGAAATGCACATCCAAGTTTGTTTAGCGGTCAACAGTTTGTTGTTTTGGCAGCTCAGTTGAAAAATGGTACGACAACATACAGATTGCGCGTTGGATTTAATACTTCTTCTGATGCAAACGGATTTTGCCGTAATGCAAAAGCAGATGGCTTAGATTGTTATGTAACAAAATAATATAACCCAAGGGGATAAAAATGTTCGGACGTTTTGGATGGGCAGAAATTTTAGTAATCGTTGTTCTGGTCGTAATCTTGTTCGGATCAAACAAGATTCCAGGTATGATGAAAAATTTGGCAGATGGTTTAAATGTCTTTAAAAAAGAAATTAAAGAAGTTAATCAGCCTGCAAAGAAAGCAACCACAAAAAAAGCTCCTGCTAAAAAGATAGTAAAAAAGAAATAGGTTGTTTTTTTATCTGAAATAAACCCGCCGTACGTTTGTATGGCGGGTGCTTTTTATTTTTGTTTTTGATTCGTTTGATTTTTCTTTTGTTCATATATCTGATATAAACGTTGTGTCGAACGAGCAAATATAAACATCCACATTAATATTGCGATGACATAATCCTTGTCATAACCCTGTTTGATAAGTGTGTTTGTTATGCCGAGAATACTGCCCAGTGACATACTGTTAAATAAAAGGTATACTATTGTTGTTGCGTCAAAATTTTTATTTTCTTTATTCATAGTATTTATAACGTATTGTACAAAAGCGAATTTGTCAATGTTTTTGTTTGTAAAAAAATAACCGACATTTATCGGCTATTTTTTGTTCTTTTATTTATCTGCGATTTTCATATTCTTCTTGTTCTTCAATAGTCATTGTGGCCAATGGACGTGCCATCATGCGTTTTAATCCGATTTCATCGCCGGATATAACACTGTATCCATAGTCGCCACTTTCCATTCTTGCCAGAGCGGCATTGATTTTTTGTAACAATTTATTATTGCGTTCAGATATGCGCAAGTCCCAAGTTATGTCTTGGTTGTATGATGCGTTATCTGATTCATCGCCTACGCCAACACTTTCTGTTTTTTCAGCCATACGTACAGCGTTTAGTACAGAATCGCTGCCGCTTTGTAGTTCTTCTTTTTGTGTGTTCAATATATTGTAAAAATACGCTAGCTGCTCAGGACACATGTATGGTTCTGATTTTTTTGGTGTGTATTTTGCAGGTAATTCAATGGTCTTGTAGTCTTTTTTTGCCATTAGTTTGTCCCTTTTAACTCATTTATCCAGTCAATTAATGTATCTTCATCCATCAAACCTGTGCGTGCTTCGACTAATTCGCCGTCTTTGAACGCAAGTACACTAGGAATACTGCGGATGCCATATTTAACAGGTGTTCGTCGATTCGCTTCATCAATTTCAAATTTTATAAATGTAACATCAGGCATTTTGTTGGATGTAGCTTCGAAAATTGGGCCAAACATACGGCATGGTCCACACCAAGAAGCCCAGAAATCAACCAATGTGATGCCTTTGCCAATTAATGTATCAATAGTTGTATCATTTGCGTGTTCTAATGCCATCTTTTTTCTCCTTCTTTTGTTGATATTTGAAGCGAGTGTATTATAATCACCGTAAAATGCAAGAGAAATCATAAATGAATAAAATCATATACTTAGATGCCGCTGCTAGCTATCAAAAACCAGAGTCTGTTATCAGGGCAGAAGTGGATTTTTTGAGCAATAAATATGCAAATTCAGGACGCGGAATTTGTAGGTTGGCAACTGATGTAGATTCAATGGTGTTGGGTGCTCGTCAAGTCGCTGCTGAATTTATTGGCGCACAGACAGAAAGCCAAATTGTTTTCACAGCTGGTACAACTGATGGTTTTAATAAAATAGCACATATGTTAAGGCTTGGAGCGAATCAGACTGTTGTAGTGTCTGATTTAGATCATCATAGCGCAAGGCTGCCTTTTGTTATGTCTGGTGCAAATGTTGTTGTTGCGCCTTTGGATGATGAGTTAAATTTTGATTTAAATAATGTTCCGTATGCAGATGTTTTTGTTATAACTGCCATGTCTAATGTTATCGGTGTACAACAGGATGTTGCAAAAATAATCGATGCTGCAAAACAAAAAAATCCAAATGTTATAACGGTAGTGGATGCAGCACAATCTGTCGTACACAGCGAAATCGATGTTGAAAAATTAGGTTGTGATTTCTTGTGTTTTTCTGCTCATAAAATTGGCGGAGATACAGGTCTTGGAATCATGTATATTAAAAATCCAGATTTGTATAAACCAGTTGTTTTTGGTGGTGGAATGGTAAATAGAATTATGGATAATCAGATATTGTTTAATTCTGCGCCAGAAGTTTATGAGGCTGGGACTTTGCCACTGACACAAATAGCTGGTTTGGTTCCGGCAATAAAAAATATTAAAGCTAATCGACCTGATTTAGATTTGATAAAATATATGTATGATGAAATTGAAAAAATAGATAGAGTACACATAATATCAAAACGTGATTCTTCTGTTCTAAGTTTTGTTGTTGATGATATGCATGTACTGGATTTTGGGGCGTTGATAGGTGCGTATGGTGTTTGTGTGCGAGTAGGTAATATGTGTGCATCTTGGATTCATCAGTATTTGAATATTGCAGGCAGTATAAGAATTTCTGTTGGTGCATATAACTCGTTAGATGAAGTAAAACAGGCTATTGAATATATAAAAGAAATATTAAAATGACACTTGAAAAACAAGATATTATAGATGCTTTGAAAAAAGTATATGACCCAGAAATTCCCGTTAATATTTGGGATATGGGGTTGATTTATGATATCGATATTTCGTCCGATTCGGTTGTGATAAAAATGACTTTTACTAGTCCAACATGTCCGATGATGGAAGAGTTGTTAGCACAGGTGCATGATGCGGCGCAAGCTGTTTGTGGCGAATTGCCGGTACGCGTTGATTTAGTATGGGATCCTCCATGGGATTTGTCGCGTATGTCTGATGAAGCGCGTATAGAATTAGACTTAACGAATCAGGGGTGGTAAATATGAAGTTCGAAGAAATAAAGTTAGCTCTTGGTTTGATAGAAAGTCCTGTGGAAAGGTTGGAAATGGTAATGGATTTAGGAAAACAATTATTGCCAGTGCCAGAAAATGCAACCTGTACAGAGATTTTAGGGTGTTCTTCTTTTGTGGAAATATGTCGTTTGGAAAATAATTTTTATGCGCGTGCAGATTCTGCAATTGTGCGTGGTATCGTAGCAATAATAATTTCTATGGTTGATGGAAAAACACCTGCAGAAATTAAGCAAATAGACTTGTTGTCAAAGTTTCAAGAACTTGATTTGAATCTTGGGGCAGGGCGTCTAAACGGCATAAATTCTATGATTAGCTTTTTGAAGAATTTGTGATATGATATAAACGTGTTTGTGATGGGGGGATGTAGAATGAGTGATGATGAAAAAATGATTCAAATAGGTAGCTGGTCTATCGGTATTGTATTGTTCCTTACTGCTATTTTACAAGTGGCTTTTCGTACCCAAAATAGACAGATGAATCAAATCAAAAGAGATATTGTAAAAACACAACAACAAATTGCTGTTGCCGAAGCTAAATTTGCTTCGTTGGTCAGTCCTGAAAATTTGCGTAGTATGGTTGATACAGTAGAAGTAAAATCAGAGGTGGTTAGTTTTAATAAGTCTGTCGCAATCGATAGTTTGCCAAATAGGGAGAAAATGTGATGTATAAGGTAGGCAAGGATATTCTTAAACATGGTTTTTCTGTTGTGTGTGGTGATGCAACTACGCGGAAAAGATTAAAAATTGTTTATAGATTATTTTTGTTGGCTTTTGTTGCTTTTTCAATTCAGACTTTGCGCCTTGGAATTCAAGGTACAGATAGATCAAGATTGGCTGGTTCTGCTTCGGAATGGATGGTACAACGTGCTGATATAGTTGATAGAAATGGCGATATATTGGCGAAAAATGTTGAGTCTGGACATATTATTTTGCGTAATCGTGCTGTTCGTGAACAGGATAGAGATTTAGTTGCACAAACGATTCATAAAGCTATGCCTTATGAATATTCATTGGCTCAAGCTTTAGAATTGCTAGATTCTCCTAAACGCTTTATTAGATTGAAAAAGTTTGCTAGTGATAATCAGCGAAAAATTGTGCAACAAGCACGTTTGGAAGGATTGGAAATAGAAAGAATACAGACTAGAAAGTATCCAAAACGTAGATTGTTTTCTCATGTCGTTGGTTTCGCAGGAGAAGATGGTAAGGGACTAGAAGGTGCAGAACGCATTTATAATGATTATTTGCAAGAAAATAAAGATCCGTTGCGTTTGTCTGTAGATTCTAGAATTCAATCGGTATTTTATGAACAGTTGTCTATTGCAATGCAAAAATATCAGACCAAGGCTGCGATGGGAATGATGATGAATTCGCGTACAGGTGAAATTATTGCGATGGTTTCCTTGCCTGATTTTGATCCAGAAAATTTGCGTGCTGATCCAGCTGCGAATCGTTTGTTTAAGCCGATGAGAAGTGTTTATGAACTTGGGTCTATATTTAAAATATTTAATACTGCATTGGCATTGGAAAACGGTATTGATTCTAAGAAAGAGTATTATGTTGCAAAGCCTTTTCCTATATATGATAAAAACGGTAGAATCGCAAAGAATATTACCGATATTCGTAGCTTTAAGCCGCCGCGTCCAAGTATTAATGTAGAAGAAATTATGGTGCATTCTTGTAATGTGGGAAGTGCTCAGATTGCGTTAGAATTACCAGAAGGCGCACAACAAGAATTCTTTGAAAGATTGCATATGGATAAAGCTCTGAGCCTTGAATTTGGACGTACAGAGAATTCTTTGCCGCAACGAAAATGGGGGCCTGTTGAACGAGCAACTGTCGCATATGGTCAAGGTTATGCTGTAACTCCTATGCATTTGATGTTGGCGGTTAATGCTGTAACAAATGGTGGAATTTATATTTATCCTACTTTGCAAAAAAGAAATATAGGTGTTGTGCACGGAGAACGTGTTTTGGCAGATGAAATATCTGCAAAGTTGCGTCCAATCATGCTGCGTGTAGCAGAAGAAACTAGCGGAAAAAAAGCGCGTGTGGCTGGCGTGCAAATCGCTGGTAAAACTGCAACTGCTGAAAAATATACAAATGGAAAAATTGATACAAAACGAAATGTTACGGCTTTTGTTGGGGTCTTCCCAGCAAATGCACCACAATATACTATTTTGGTTGTTCTGGATGAACCACAAGGTACAAAAGAATCTTGGGGTTGGAGAACGGCTGCTTGGAATGCTGTGCCTGTAACAGGAAAGATTCTGGATAGTATCCTGCCATTGATATTTGAATAATTTTAGAGTATAATACTATCGATAATAAAAAAAGAGTATAACGTGAGAAGAATAGTGGAAAAGTCCATGCTTGGTAAGGCATGGATGTCGGTGTGTGATGAGATTTGTAAAACAGATGATTTGTTAAAACAAGTTTTGGCCAGTCGTGGTGTTGTGTCAGATGCCGATGTTAAAAGTTTTTTATCGCCAAGCATTAAAGAATATATGCCTAATCCGTCCGTGTTGAAAGATATGGATGTCGCAGCAAAAATAATAGCAGATGCAGTACAAAACCATAAAAAAATTGCAATTTATGGTGATTATGATGTTGATGGTGTTACTTCGACAGCTGTGTTTGTTAAATATTTGCGCGCATTGGGTATCAATGTGGTTTGGCATTTGCCAACGCGTGAAGGCGAAGGATATGGTCTGAATAATGAAGCAATTGCAGATATCGTGAAGGATAATGTAGATTTGATGATAACTGTGGATTGCGGAATTAGTGGATTTGAAGAAGTTAAATTTGCAAAAGAAGCTGGTTTAACAGTTGTTGTAACTGACCACCATTCCCCGGATTCTGTTATGCCAAATGCAGATGCAGTTGTAAATCCAAAGAGAGTTGATGACGAATCAGGTTTGTCTTATTTGGCTGGGGTTGGGGTTGCGTTTTTAACCTTGGTTGCCGTTAATCGCGAATTGAAAAATCGTGAATTGGATGCAGAGCTTGCAGAAAAAGTCAAAAATGAAAATTTGTTAAATTATATGGACCTTGTTGCATTGGGTACAATTTGCGACACAATGCCGTTGATTGGTTTAAATCGCGCTTTTGTTGCTACTGGATTAAAAGTTTTAGGATTGCGACAGAATTTAGGTTTGCGTGTCTTGATGGATTTGGCAGGAATAAAAAAAACTTCTGTGTATGCTGCGGGTTTTGCATTAGGACCACGGTTAAATGCAGCAGGACGTTTGGATTCTGCTTTGCCTGCGTTAGAGTTGTTGCTAACTGACAATCCATTGATAGCTCAGGATTTAGCAAATAAATTGCATGAAATGAATCAGGAAAGAATCGATATTCAAAATGCAATTATGTTGGCTGCAACAGAAATGGCAGAGAAGTGTTGCCAGGCTGGTAAGTGTAGTTTGTTTGTTTGTGGTGAAAACTGGCATGGCGGGGTTATGGGAATTATAGCTGGTCGATTGAAAGACAAGTTTAATTTGCTGTCGTGTGTTGCTACTAAATCAGATGGTCAAATAAATGGTTCAGGGCGTTCTATTGCAGGAATCGATTTAGGTAAAATAATTCATGATGCGTTGGCAGCAGGTATTGTTACAGAAGGTGGTGGGCATGCGGCTGCTGCAGGATTTTCTTTGGCAGAAGATAAAGAAGATGTTTTTTGTGATTTCTTGGAACGCGCAGTTAAAGAACAGCTAAATGGTCAAATCCTCCAGCCAGAAATTGTTGTAGATGCTCAATTGGATGCTGGTGGTGCTACAATGAAACTAGTTAAACAGTTAAGTGCACTGGAACCTTTTGGGCAAGGTAATCCAGAGCCTACTTTGGTCTTGTATGGGGCTTCGTTGCGTCATGCGACTGTGATGGGAAGTGGTGCGCACTTGCGTGGAAGTGTTATGACCAGTTCTGGCACTCAATTGTCTTTTGTAGGATTTAATTTAGTGGGAACACCTGTTGGTAATTTTTTACTAGACGATGCGAATACAAATACTAAAATAACAATGTTAGGCAAACTAAAAGAAAACGAATATAATGGACGTGTTAGTGTTCAGTTCGTGCTAGAAGATATGACAATATAGAAAATAAAAATGGAAAATAAAGTACAAGAATTTTTAGATCGCGTTCGTTCTGCAAAATCTATAGTTATCATGGGACATAAAAATCCTGATGGTGATTCTATATGCAGTGTTTTGGCTTTGGCTCAATTGATAGAGTCTAATTTTGGTGTGCAGCCATTGTGTGTTTATGATGGAAATATATCAGATAGTTTAGATTATATA
>JAFZHX010000035.1 GCA_017554665.1 Alphaproteobacteria bacterium | reverse complement strand
TCTTCTCTTGTTTCGGCAATAAATGCCAAATGGTCTGAATATTCAGGGACGACAATATCAACGACACCCTGTTCCGTTTCTTTCTGTTCTATATGTTCGCCTGTTTTTATTTTCTGAATCGCCACAAACATTAATTACTCCTTATTTTGCACCGTTAGCATATACGAATTTAAAAGCATTTGTTGCCCCACCTGCATTGTAATCTATCATTATTGTCGTTCCTTTGCTTACAGGCATTAAAAATCTTACGCTATAACCTGATTGTGGTTGTGTCATAGCGGCAGAATATACCGAAGATAATGCCGAAACAAATTGATTTACACCCGTTGTAGTTTTATTCAGATAAAACCAACCGTCTGCTGGTGCTGTATATGTCGCACCGCTTGCGCCTAATGTTAAATCAACATATCTATCACTTGGCATTGCCTGATTTGCGATAAATTCAGTGTTGTTGTAATCAACTGCGTGGAATGCAGAAATTGTAGAAAAACTTTTTATTCCAGTTGTGCTTGTTCGCACTCTACCAAAAACAATTCTATCTTTTACTATTACCCAACTATCAACCGTTTTGAAACGAAGTATATTTTCTGATGGTTTATACCAAACGGTATATTCTGTTGTTGGTTCTGTTTCACTTTGAACATAAGAACCAGAAGTTGCTAAAAGATTTTCTCCCATATACAACACAATATTATCATCATACGGGTAATACATGTGTAATACAGATGTATTAGTATGTTCTGTACTTTTTAATGTTCCATCTGCGTTTCTGCCATCTGGCGATAACCATTTTGTATCTGGCAACGCAAATGCTGTTGAACCGATATACCCAAAACCATTAAATACTTGCTCTATGCTTGTCCATTTCCCGTTTGTTCTAGTTGCAAGAGCAATCGGGAATGAATATCTTATACCTGTGTCCGACCCATCAGAATAATATTTGATATAATTGGTATTTGTATCATACCACGCACCCCTTGTTGGTGCTGTTGTTCCTGATATATTTTCTAAGGCTTGTGTTAATGCAGAACCATCAACAACCAAATAAACCATACTTTGCCCTGTATAAGTCCCCACTGGTCCCAATGTTAAATCTGTTGTTGTAGTGTTGTCATTAAATGTATTTGTTCCGTCTGGGTAATAATATTTTGACCCTGCTTTTAACGTCAGTGTGCCGTTATTCAATTCCAGTTTAATATCCTGTGGAATATGTGTTATGCAATTTGTAATATTGTCATAATTGACTGCGGTTGCTTTGTCTTGTTTTGTTTCTTCCAGACTTGTCGCCCTGCCTTCCAACGCATCCAACCGTTCTTTTGTGGTATCAGGTGTTGCATAAAGCGCATTTGGGTCTATCTGCCCTGCTTCTTTTAATTCCTGAAACTTTTCTTCGCTCAGGTTTATTATCTTAAAATCAACAACGTTTCTTTTTGCCATTGTTTATCACTCCTTATTCAAATATAAATTCGCCCGTACCCTGATTTTCAAACAGTTTTCCGCGGACAAAATCCCACATACCTATG
>JAFZHX010000034.1 GCA_017554665.1 Alphaproteobacteria bacterium | reverse complement strand
TGTTGAAAACTTGCTTGCTTTACCAAGTTTTGCGCCCTTTTTAATCAATTTGCCACCTGTCATAGCAGCTTTTGCGCTTTTATAAATCTTTTTGGTATTTTTAGCAGCAGTAACAGTGCGCGCAATAACATTTCCGCGTTGTGGTGTAAGGTTTTTTATGCCTCTTAATGCTTTGCGATAGCTGTGTAGTTTTGAATATGTGTCTGAGACTTCTTTGTATTTTTTAACATCATCTATTTTGTTCATAGAATCAACTTGTTTCTCTAAAGACTTGATTTCGTCAGTAGTTTTCATGGCTTGATTGTACTGCTTTACATCGTCTAGTTTTTCAAATGATTTAGATGCATCTTTTAGTTTGTCTAATTCTTTAGTTTTATCTGCAATTTTTGCGGCATCGGCGACTTTGTCCATTTTGTCTATTTCTTTTTGCAGTTTGCCAATTTTTTCCATGTTTTTGGTGTATTTTTTGACGTTGTCTAGCTTGCTTAATTTGGCCAAATTTATACCCTTTAGAGAGTTTTTTAGTTGTGTTATTTTGCCTGTGGCTTTTATATATTTTGTAACCGCTTCGGTTTTTCTAAGGTTTTTTAATACTACAGACATACCTTTTAATGCGCGAGAAGCTCTTGCTGCTTTTGTTATGCCTGCCAATGCTAGATAGCCACCAGAGGTACAAAAGGTAAGCGCAACATCCAAGGCGATTTCTGCGTAAGCAATCCACCTTAGGTCTATGTCGCCAGCTACGTAATAGTCGTTAGAGTCGTCTTCTAAATCTACTGTTTTGTGCACAGCTCGGTTTATTGCACAATAATCTTCGGCAAGAGCACTTCGGCTGGTGCAACGCGCCCCCTGTGGATATAGGCTGTCGATATTTTCGATGATATAATCAAGAGATATTGTATTGTTTTTTTCTGTGCCAACAAAATGATTTAACGAGCCAGATTCTACAACCATAATCGCATACCAAGCTGGATTAGTATTAATCCATACGGCAGAGTCGTTTTCAGCGATGTTTTCAAGGTTTGGGTTGTGGCCTTGTGCATTAGACGATGGAAGTTGGCGCTTGTTTGCTAATAATAAACGTTGTTTTAAAACTTTTGGTTGTGTTTCATATTGAATAGAAACTTCGCGACCACTTGGGAATTTGTATTTGATAGTCGAAAATTTAATAGTTTCCGTGTCTTCGATAGAAGCTACTTCTGGGCAGTTTAAAACGTTTTCTAGTACGGTTTTGTCAGCAAAAACTATACGAACCCATTCGCTTATTGTTGACTCAGATTCTGCATCAGATATTGCTGCCGCATGTTGCTTCAAGCCATCGGCAAAAGCTTGTGTAGCACAAGGTGTTTCTTTGTTTTGTACAACATCGGAATTAGCAAATGTGTGAACTGGAAAAAGTAAAACGGCTAATAAAAATAGTTTTAACATAATATGTCCTGTGTTTTATTTTTTTTGTCGATAATATGTTAATTTTCGTCTGGTGTTTCGACAGGTTCCCATTTGTCGGTTCCACCGGTTTTGCAGGTATAGCTAATAGCTCTATCCTGCTTTTTGCCTTTGAAGTAATGTCCTGCTGGCATATCAAGAATGTCGCCCTTTGAGCATTGCGCCGGATGTATGCCATCGCATTCAAATCCGACTGCTTCTTGGAAATTAGTTTCATCTAAGTACAAGAATTCGTCGTCGTCATACTCTTGATTGCCGTCCAAGTTGATTTTTTTTGGTTTTTCTATGACACACGTGCTATGCTCTAGTTCTGTTGTTTTTTTTTTTTAGGCTTTCTGAATCAGCCTCAATGTTAATGCTACGATATGCTGAAGTGTTTGCGTATCCAGCATAATCTTTGGTGGCGTTTTCCTTGCGTTCTGTAAAAGAAATATCTGCATATGTTGCGGGAAATACTGCCCCCGCCCGCGAGTTTAAAGAGTCTGTTTGTGAGCGCAGCTCTTGCAATTCTTGTTTGCGTTCTTCTATTTCTTTGGCCCAATCAGGCTGTTGTGGTGCGAATAGGTTCTTTATTTCTATTTGATTGGTGTCGGTTGTCGAGTTTGGTGTAATTGCAGTAGGAAAAGCAACAGGTCCAAGACGTGGTGCTGCATTTGCATACTTTTTAACATATTCTTCAAAGACGCCGTCTAAATAACCGCCGCATGCGGTTGCATAGTTGCCGCCTGTCATGCGAGATAATTGTATTATAATGGTAGGTCTTATGTCGCTAAGTTCTGTGTTAATGCAATTGTTCAGGCTCATACATTGAACAGTTACCAAACTGGTTATAATGCGTAAGCATTCGTCTGTTGTGATGCTGGGCCCTGTAACATATACGGCTTGGGGCATAGTTGCATTATAATATGGAGAGTTTGTATTCCAAAAAGGACTGGTAGAATAATTTTGTACGTTTTGAATTATTCCATATTTTGAAAATGGAGTAGATGCGTACGACATGCCATAACATGTTGTAAAAAGCGCAAAAAACGACAAAAAATAATTAAGTTTTACTCTCATTCCAGTTCCCTGTTGGGTTAATTATAGCAAAAATAGACTTATAATTAAAGACAAAAATCCCCCAAATATGAAAAATGGTGCAAATGGTATGAATTTTTGTTTTTTGTGTCTGGACCAGATGCTGCCAGTAATGCAGGCGATGATTAACGCAAATGCAAGGCCGTTTGTGCCAAGCCATAAGCCGCCTACCCCCAATAGTTTAATGTCGCCCATCCCGATTGGGGATTGCGCTTTGCTGTCTTTTTTTGAAATGAAATGTTCGAATATTAGACCTGTTATTGCCGATAGTGTATAACCGAAAATCGCGCCGATAGTAGCGGACTGAATGCTGATAGGGAATGAATAAAATGAAATCAGGGTCAAGCCGATCAACATTAGCGGAAACAGGTATGCATCTGGTATAATTCGGCGGTGCAAGTCTGCTATGGATATTTTAAAGGCTAAAAATGCTGATAATGCCAGTAAAATAATGAAAAAGATGTAAGAAATCATATTTTTCTCCCTTGCGTTTCGAATCGGATATGTGCTACAATCTTATTATAATGTAATCTAAGGGTTTTGTAAAATGAGCAAAGGTTGGGATAACGCAACATTAAAAAAACTAAAAGCATTGACTTGCAAAGGCTTGTCAACTTCTGAAATCGGTAAGCGTTTAGGAATGTCAAAGAACGCAATTGTCGGAAAGTTGAACCGTTTGGGTTGGAATGCAAAGGCCGGTGGTGCTGCTGTTGCTGCAGAAGCTGATAAAAAAACAGCCAAGACTAAAAAGGCACCTGCTAAAACAACAACTGCAAAGAAAACTGTTAAGGCAGAAGTAAAAGTTGGCGCAACTAAGACAGCTGCTAAGGCTGCAACTAAGACTGCGACCAAGGCAACTCCAAAAGCAACAAAGACTGTTGCAAAGGAGACAAGTGCTAAAAAAACTGTAAAAAGTAAAGAAGTAGTTAAAAAAAACGCAGAAGTCGCGCCTGTTTCTGCTAAAACAAGTGCTAAGAATTTGGCAATGCATCAGCGTATTATTCAACATTCGCTGGAAATGGCTAATTTAAAACCGAATCAATGCCGTTGGCCAATTGGTGATCCTGATTCCGAACACTTTCATTTCTGTGGTGAAACTGTGTTCGTAGGAAAACCTTATTGTTATGAGCATTGCAAACAAGCTTATCAGTTTGTGCCACCAAAGAAAAAATAAACAGGGAATCTAGATGGTGAACGAGAGAGAGAATTTTTATCAGCCACTAACATTAGTCGATTATGATATCGCAGGGAATTCGTTTCGCGCATATTATGATGCAGATAAAAAGTTGGTGTTTGTTATTGACTTCTTGGTTACAGATATTAAACCAAATGTCTTGCTGGTTATTAATCCGGTTGGTGATCGTAAGTGGGATGATATACTAGAAAATGACTATGGTGTTGATTTAGAAACTGTTCGTCCTAAAAAAGACAATAAATATCAAAAGCTGGATATAGAATATGCCGGGTTGGCACAATATGATAATTTGATTCAAGCTCATGAAGCTGGAAAAGGTTTAGAAGAAGCTTTGAATGACTTGGTTGAATTTCGTCATGTTGCTGCTGTGCGCTCGGCCAAAGAAAGACAAGGTGCTGCTGAATTAACAGCTAGTCGCAGTCGTGAAACCATTGATAAAACAAATGAAAAAATTACAGAACTGCAAAATCGTGTAAAAACATTGCGTCAAAAGCTGTCCGAAGCAAAAAAACTTATTGGTAAAGAGCCAACTAAGCAATCTGCTTCTAAGATTTTGCGTCTTGAATCACAGATTGATTCTACAAATGATAAGTTAAAGCGCGCAAAAAAACGTTTGAATAATGCACAGCATCGTTTGGCTGCAGCTGAAGAAGAAATAGAAATTGCTCAATCTATCTTGGATAAACTGGATGTTAATTTGCCGACAAGCCCTGCTCCGGTGGATGTTGTTGTTGCAAAGCCAGCACCAGTGCCTGCAGAAATAAATGAAATACAAAACATAGAACCAAAGGCAGAAGAAATGGCCGATGAAGAAGTAAAGCCTCTGTTTGATACAGAACCTAATATTATGGACGAAGAAATAGCGTTTAAGCCAATCAATTTTGGTGCACCGGTTGTTCAGTCTGAGCCTGAAGTGCCAGCTGTTGTGGGAACAAACAATGTTGCACATGATGTAGATTGGCAGACAGAAGCAGACTCTGATGAAGAGTTAGCAGAAGAAGTTGAAATGCCATATGTTGATTTGACTCCTGCTGTAAAAGAACAGGAAAGTGTTGTGCAGCCTTTGTCTTTTGTGCCGCCTGTTGACTTTACACCAGATGATGTTCATGTAGAAACAACAGAAGAAATAGAACCAACTCCGTTGTTGGATGGCTTTACTCCATTTACAGAGTTCGAAGAAGAACGACAAGATGATGATGGGAAAGATTCCGAAACAGATTATTTGCCAGAAATAAAGCCAGTGCAAGATGTGCTGGAACCTGTTGTTGCGCCTGTATATAACTATGAAGAAGAAACACACACCGCAGTAGTACCTTCGGATCTTCGCCCAGTGTCGCCAATTGCAAGCGAAGAACCTGTTGTTGCGGAATCTGCTCCGGTTGTTGCACCTGTGGTGGCTCCTATTGCTCCTGTTGCAACTTCGCCTGCTAAACCGACAAAACTGTATTATATATTGTTGTTGGTTTTGATTGTACTGTCGGTGTTCACATTATGGGCTTATCAGAAAACTACACCAAAAGCGATGCCAGAATTGGGTGCCAAAGCGGAACCAATGGTGGAAGCTGTTGTTGAAGAAGAAAAAGTAGAAGAACCTGTTGCAGAGGTTGCAAAGGAAGAAGTGGCTCCTGTCAAAGAAGTGGAAGCAGTTACTGTTGCTGAAACAAAACCAGAAGCAGAACCTGCGCCAGTAACAGAATCTGTGTCGGCACCTGCTCCAGAGCCTGCACCTGCACCAGTTGTAGAGCCTGCTGTCGTAGAAGTTACAGAACCAGTAGTAACAACTGTGGTCGAAGCAGAAGTTGTGCCAGTAACAGAGCCAAAAGTTGAAGAAGCTCCTGTTGTTCAAGAACAAAAACAAGAAGAGCCAAAGGCAAAAGAAAAAGAAGTTAAATACGACAGTCCTTTTATTGATTTAGGGACTTTGGGACCGGTTATTGGACCTGTTGTAGTGGAAGAGCCTGAAAAAGAAGTTGTAAAAGTTCCTTCGGAAGAAGAAGTGCTGGCTGCTAAACCTGCTTATGGTGTTTCTTCCAAATCAGAAGAAATGTTTGTAACGGCACCGAATTATGAAACGGATGTAGTTGTGGCGCCTCCTGCTGATATTGCATCGCACGAAGTTTTGGCTGAAGAAACTGTTGTAGAGCAAGTAGAACCAGGCGTGGTTACAGAATATACAGAAGAACTAGTTGTTGAAGAAAATCTGTGTGCTGATGAAAATCCTCCTGATATGAACGGTTGCTGTTCGGGTGAGGAATTTGTTGTGTTGCCAGATGGACAACCAGCGTGTTGTGCAATAGGTACAGAAGATTGCTTCCCGCCGTTGGGTGCATAATAAATAAAAAAATTCCCCCGTTTTGGGGGATTTTTTTATCGGGCCACATCGCCACGCAGTCGTTCGTGGCATACATAATCTTTTAAACTAAAGCCGTCTTTGGCGTGCCAGTTTAGCATGCCTTGCCAGTTGTTGTCTGGAATTTCAACGGTTGGCAATTTGTGTGGAGTACGTTTTGTTTGTTCTTGAGCTTGTGGAATATGGTTTTCATAGATATGTACATCGTGCAGTTCTCCACGCAATACACCTGGTTGCAGCCCTGCTTCCTTGGCATATAATAATAAGAGTAATGCATATGATGCAATGTTGTACGGAATGCCCAAGAACATATCGCAAGAGCGTTGTGTCCAAATCAAGTTAAGCTTGTTATTGTGTACCAGTACTTGGTGCATTATATGGCATGGTGGCAATGCCATTTGATGTTGGTCTGTTGGATTCCATGCATTGATAATAATGCGGCGATTGTTTGGATCAGTCTTGATAGTGTTAATCGCATTTGCAAGTTGGTCAATGCCTGGATATTGTGGTTCAAAATTATTTTGTGGGTTTACTGGATTCCAGTAGTATTTACCGCCAAAATGACGCCATTGCCAACCGTATATTGGTCCAAGATCGCGTTCTTCGGTCATGATTTTGTTGCGAATTTTTGTTTTGTCTTCGGCGGACATTGTTGGTTGTAATTTAGTTGCTTGTTCGAATTTTGGTTGCCATTTTGTTGGGTTGGACCATTCGTCCCAAATGTGGCAATTTCTATCTGTTAGCCATTGTTTGTCGGTTATGCCGTGGATAAAAAATTCTAGTTCTGTAGCAATGTTTTTTAATCCCATTTTCTTGGTGGTTACCAATGGAAATCCGTTTGACATATCGTGTTCAAATGTAGCGCCCCACGGAATTCGTAAGGTTTTTATACCAGTACGATTGTCGGACAAAGTACCATTGTTTAGACAATTGCTTAAAATATCGAGATACGCTTTCATATTCTATAATCCTTATTGTCAAAAAAACGCACCAAATGGTGCGTGTGTATTTATTTTACAGAGGCTTGTTTAAATAAGTCATCTGCACTAACTTTCTTTTCTTTTGTTTTGACATGTGTCAACATGGCATCCAATGCTTTGCGTTCAAACATCATGCCACGCAACATAGCCAAAGCGTTTTGATTTTTGTTATAGAACTCAAATACTTGTTTTGGGTCTGGGTAACGAGAAGCTTCTGCCCAAATTGCTTGCTGCAAGTCTTCGCGAGTAACTTCTACTTTGTTCTGTGTGCCCCATTCTGCCAAAATTAAGCCCAATTTTACACGGCGTTCAGCTTCTTTGCGTTCTGCTTTGTCATCCCATTTGTGGTCGCATTTTTTGTCGCCACAATGAGCATGAGAACGTTCGAATTCAGATTTTGCCATGTTTAATTCTTGTTCTACCAATGTTTCTGGCAATTCTAATTTAACTTTGTCTGCCAAAACATCTAACAATTCGTTGCGCATGTCGCGTTGTGCGGCTTCGGCATATTGTTCGTTGATGATTTTGCGAATGTGTTCTTTCAAAGCTTCTACTGTTTCTTGACCAACTTGTTTTGCCAATTCATCGTTCAATTCTGGCAAGATATGCTTGCGGATTTCGTGAACTTCAACAGCAAAACGAGCGTCTTTGCCTGCCAAGTTTTCAGCATGATAGTCTGCTGGGAACTTTACATTTACATCGAATTTGTCGCCAATTTTATGACCAATGATTTGATCTTCGAAGCCTGGTATGAAAGAACCAGAACCCAAAATCAAATGGTGTTTTGTAGCTGCGCCACCTTCAAAAGCTTCATCGCCGATAAAGCCTGTAAAGTCGATAACTGCAACGTCGCCATTTGCTGCTTTGTATTTTTCGTCTTGTTTTTCAGCAACACTACGGCTTTTGCGGATGTTTTCCAAAGCTGTTTCTACTTCTTTTTCGTCCAGTTCTGCAACTTTCTTTGTTACAGTGATTTTTTCTAAATCAATTTCTGGCAATGCTGGCAAAATATCAAATTCTAATGTATATTCTGCGTCTTTACCAATTTCCCAGCCTGCTAAATCAGCCTTTGGTGCACCTGCTAAGCGGATTTTTTTGTCTGCGATATAATTGTTTAAATCTTGGTTCATCAATTTATCAATAGCTTCACCATATGCAGAAGCATTGTATTTTTGACGCAATATTGATAGTGGAATTTTTCCTGCGCGGAAACCTGGCATTTTTGCTGTTTTGCCATATTCTAACAAAATTTCATCTGCGGCAGCCTGTAGTTCATCGGCGGAAATCAGGCCGTTAACTGAATAATGTAAATCTTTGATTTTTTCTTTTTTAAACATATGTTTCCCCTAATTAGTTTTATTGCCCCGTGATTATACAATGTTTTTTGATGAAAGCAATAATAAAAAAATCCCCATTGCGGGGATTTTTTTGTTTGTTCCAAACGAATTAACGTTTGCTGAACTGTGTAGAACGACGTGCCTTGCGGTAACCGTAGTGTTTACGTTCAACAACACGGCTGTCGCGTGTCAAGAAGCCAGCTGACTTTAATGCTGCGCGTAATTCTGGTTCTACTTTTTCCAAAGCTTTGGAAATACCGTGTTTTACGGCACCTGCTTGACCAGACAAACCACCACCTTCAACCATTGCAACGATGTCATATGCTGATTCACGTTTTGTTACTTCGAATGGTTGTGCGATAATCATCTGCAATACAGCACGACGGAAGTATTCTGCAGAAGATTTGCCGTTAACTGTGATGTTGCCCTTACCTGGCATCAAGTATACGCGTGCGATAGAGTCTTTACGTTTACCTGTTGCATATGTTGCGTCATTCAATTTTGGTGTAGCAACTGCTGCTGCCTTGGCAACTGTTTTCTTTGCAGGGGCAGCTTTTTTAACTGTCTTTGTTGCAGTTTTCTTTGTTTCTGTCATTATTCGCCCCTTTTGTTTTTACGGTTCAAACCTGCGAAATCAATAACTTGTGGGTTTTGTGCTGCGTGTTTGTGTTCGCTGCCTGCGTAAACATGCAGTTTTGTCAAACGTTGGTTTGCCAATGCAACTGCTGTACGACGACCCATCATACGTTTTACTGCGTTGAAAACCAACTTTTCTGGTTTTTCAGAACGCATTTGACCCAATGTGCGAGATTTCAAAGAACCTGTCCACAAAGAATGCCAGAAGAAACGATCTTTGTCTGCTTTGTGACCAGATAATGCAACCTTGTCAGCATTGATGATAACAACATGATCACCGCAGTCCATGTTTGGTGTCCATGTTGGCTTGTGCTTGCCACGCAGGATGTTTGCAGTATATGCTGCCAAACGACCCAATGTGCAATCTGTTGCGTCAATCAGATACCATTTGGCTTCTAATTCGCACTTTTTTAACGATTTTGTCGCTGCCATTTTATTTTACCCTTGGTTTATAAATTAAAGCGTGGGTATTATGACGCAATCCCGCAGAAAAGTCAAGAAAAATCAATGCGGTATAATAATACCATAAACAATAGAGCTTTTTGTAATAAAAAAAACGCCCGATTGGGCGTTTGTTTATATAGGCAATACTACCCTAACCTTTAGACCGCCAAGTTCACTGTCTTCTAAGAAAATTTGACCGCCGTGGTTTTCAATGGCTGTTTGAGCAATAGAAAGTCCCAGCCCTGTTCCGCCTGTGCTTGTGCCACGTGCATCGTCTAAACGAACAAATGGGCGCAATGCATCTTTCTTGCGTTCATCTGGAATGCCGATACCGTCATCTTCGATAATGATTTCTACACAGTCTTCAGAGTCAACTTCTGTAATTTTGATTTGCTTTTTAGCATAGCGAGCGGCATTTTCAATTATGTTAGAGAATGCGCGTGCCAATGCCATTGGTCTGGCATAGAACTGTGTTGGAGAATCTGGAAATACAGTTATGATTTCTTTGTCCGGTGCTGCATCGCGTGCAGTGCGTATCAGCATAGGTGGCAGTTCGGTTGTTTGCTCGATTTCTGGTGTTTCACCGCGAGCAAATGCCAAATAGCCGTTTACCATTTCTGTCATTCTGTCAATATCGCGAATAATGTCTTCGCTGGATGCAGTGTTTGTTTCAACAGCTAAACGCATGCGAGTTAATGGAGCCTTTAAGTCATGGCTTACAGCATTGAGCATATCTGTACGTGTGCGATTATACCTGTCTAGTCGCTCTTTCATTGTAATCATAGAAGTTGCAGCTTCGCGGATTTCTTTAGAGCCACTTGGCACAAAACCAGGTGCATCTAGTCCACGGCCAAAGCGGTTTGCTGCACGGGCAATGCGTCTGATGCTGCGTGTGTGCATTATTATAAAAGGTGATATTAATATAGATACAATAAGTATAGATCCGAGTAACCAGATGATAAATACTTCGGTACTGGTTGAGTATATGCGATATAAAGATGTTCCAAAAGTCGCAATTTGTTCGTCTTTTGTTGGAACGTCTATAAATACCAGTCTTTTTCCCCTGTCGATGTAAATATTCGCAGGACGCTTTAGACGCTTTGATAGCTCGGATGCAAGCACCCCTGCTTCGAGGGCTTTGTTGTCATTGTCTTTTGGACGGTTTAATTGCTTGTTAATACTGAAGTTAATACCGATGTCACGTGCTAGTTGTTGTGTTGTCTCGGTCTGATTCTGGTCAATAAAATTCATCATTGTTGCAATTTCACCAGACAACGTGCGAGCAAGTGTGTTATGAACGCGAGACCAGTGATTGCCAAAAAATGCGTTGGCAACGATAACTTGGGCAAAGACCAATGGAAGTAAAATCATTAATATTGTACGCCATAAAAAACTTCGTGGTGTTAATCTCATACTGTATCCTTGTTTTCTTTTGTAGCGGAAATGTCAATCAGTTTATATCCATGACCGCGAATAGTTATTATGTCTAGGTGTGATAGTACTATATTTAATTTTGTTCGCAAGCGTTTTGCAACCATTGGAGATGCTGGCGCAATATTGCCTACGGGGGTTGTTAAATTTTGTAAAAGCTTCTTTTCTTCGCCAGATAAAACGAATGCGCGTTTGGTAGATTGCGAGTCTGTAACAAAAAATTCGTTATCTTGAAACTCTAATCCGTTCGGCATTTTTGTATTAGCAGAGTTTGTGTGTTGAATGATATTGTTTATTCGCAACTCTAATTCGCGAAGTTGAAATGGCTTTGCTAGATAGTCGTTAGCGCCACTTGCCAGTCCGTCTATTGTGTTTTCGGCACCAGTCATTGCGGTTAACATAATAACAGGAGTATTGTTGCCAGAGTGGCGTAATTGCTTTAAGAAAGTCAGTCCGTCCATGCCGGTCATCATTCTATCAAGTACAATTGCATCAACCGAGATTCTAGCTAAAATTTCGCTTGCTTGTTCTGCTGATTGGGCTGCTATGATGCTGAATCCATAGTTACGCAATCCTTTGGATAAACTGTTGCGTAAAATGTCGTCGTCATCGATAACTAAAACTGTTTTGTTCATTTTTTCATTGGTTCAACGGCATATTCGCCCGGTTGTATTGTTCTGTTTGCGTTTGCTGGATTGTTTTCCAGATCGTATGTCGCAGCGCGGAATTGCATACCACCAGTTGTAAATTCTGTTTTAAACAAAGCGTATCCTGTGCCACCGCCTGTTGTTGGGCCTTGCATGCCCAAGGAGTAATAACCGCCCAGGATTCCATAGTCTAAATCAATATAGTCCAAGCTGAGAATCAAAGATACACTGCTGATACCGTCACTTGTCATGTTGCAAGCAAATTCTCGATTGGACAAGACTGCTTCTGAATTAACTGGAACCATAATATCCATAACGGTTGGTTCGCACTTACGATCAATTCCGTTAACCAAGAATTCGTATGTCATACCAACTGTGGCTTTGGAAAGACCTGTAGAAACACTTACTTGTGAAATTGTGGCCTTTGGAATTTTTACCATAGCATTAGCGATACCACTACGAACTGGGAAAGAAATTCCGGACTGTAAGCAATCACGAGAAAAAGGATCGGCTTCGCAAATATAAACGCGAGAATGTGCGTTCATCATATACATATTTGCCAAGCTATTAAATAAGAATGAGCGTGTTATACGATCGTTCAAACGAGTGCAACCAAAGTTACGGCAAATAACCATTGGGCGATTTGCAAACATTACACCTGGGTGCATAAATGATTCTTCGTTGCGCGCATCGATAATATTCTGGTCGTAATCAAGACTGTCGGCACGTTCCATAAACTCTGTTTCTGGAATGAAATTTGGATCGTCTGGGTATGCGTAATATGATTGAACAGGTGTTTCAGTATAAATAGTCTGAAAATCCTGATATTCAGTTTCATACATAGCATAGGCAGAAAAACCGCAAAATACTGCAAAAAATGATGTCAAAAACAGTTTTAACATAGTACGACCTTTTGTTCTCTCAGATAAATCTTAGAACATTTTAGACAATTGTGTCAAAACAAAAATATTTTTATTGAAATTTGTATTGTCTTTGTTCTAAGTTATCTGTGAATTAAATATAAAAGAAAGGTAAAAGGTATGGTTGATATTATAATTTCTGGTGATGCAGGCAAATTACACGCAGTGTACCATAAATCAGCCCAAGAGGCGGCACCTATCGCTGTTATTTTGTCTGGAAATCCTCGTCAAAAATATCATATGAATGATCGTGTTTCTTATGCGATGTTCCGTGCTTTTATGGATATTGGTTTTTCAGTTGTACGCTTTAACTATCGTGGTGTTGGTGATTCTGATGGTGTGATTGGTACAACTGCTGACAATATGTTAGATATTGCGACTGTTATCGACTGGATTCAAAATCATAACGAAGATAGCGATAAAATTTGGTTGGCAGGTCATCAACTGGGCGCTTGGTATGTGCTGCAGGCAATGATGCGTCGTCCGGAAATCTCTGGTTTTGCGTTGGTTTCACCTGATGTTTCAGTGTCCGATTTTGCGTTCTTGTCGCCACGTCCGAATCGCGGATTGTTATTACAAGGTGCGGCGGAATCTGACGAAGCTCGTGCTTTTGGGGTGCATTTGACACAGATTTTGAAAAAACAGGCACAGATTGACTTGGAGACTATACGCGTAAAGGGTGCAGATGCTATGTACAGTCAGCCTGCTGATTTGCGTCAAATGTATAATGATTTGAAAGCCTATGTAGGTCGTGAAAACGAAGAAGATAAGTTGTTGTAATAAATGCAAAACAAAGAACGATTTTTAGATGCGAATATTCCAGACGAAATGGCTGCCAGCATTAGGCCGCGCAGCTTGTCTGATTTTATAGGTCATGAAAGCTTGAAGCAGAATTTGTCTGTGTTTGTTTCTGGTGCTCGTAGTCGCCGTGAAGCGATGGATCATGTCTTGTTATATGGTCCTCCGGGGTTGGGTAAGACTACTTTGGCACATATCGTTGCGAACGAGCTTGGTACTAATTTTCGTGCGACTTCTGCGCCTATGCTTACAAAGCAAGGTGATTTGGCAGCTATTTTGACAGCTTTGGAACCTATGGATGTTTTGTTTATAGATGAAATCCATCGTTTGCCAACAGCTATTGAAGAAGTTTTGTATTCAGCAATGGAAGACTTTAAGTTGGATATAATGCTGGGCGAAGGTCCAAGTGCAAAAAGTGTTCGTATTGACTTGCCACCTTTTACATTGGTTGGTGCAACTACTCGTACAGGGTTATTGTCGAATCCATTGCGCGACAGATTTGGAATCGATTTGCGTTTGACTTTCTATTCTCCAGAAGACTTAGCAAAAATTATTAGACGCAGTGCAAATATCTTGGGCACACCAATTGATGCGGATGGTGCTTTGATGTTGGCTAAATCAGCCCGCGGAACACCACGTATTGCTAATCGTTTGTTAAAGCGTGCGCGTGATTTTGCAAGTGCTTTGAATAAACAAGAAATTACTGCAGATATTATAAAAACTACCCTATTCCAATTGCATATAGATGATTGTGGGCTAGATGAAATTGATCGTGAGTATATGAATACGATTATAAAGTTTTATGCTGGTGGGCCAGTTGGAATTGAAAACTTAGCTGCTGCTTTGTCAGAACCATCTGACACAATCGAAGATGTTATAGAGCCTTATTTGATGCAACTTGGTTTTGTGCAGCGTACTCCGCGTGGGCGTGTTATTACAGATTTGGGGTATCAACATTTAGGATTGGAAAAGTAAGGAGGAACACAGATGGTCAGAGTTGGTGTGCCTGGACTGCAGTGTGATGCTGTTTTGTATAAACAGGAGACTTTTAAGCATAAAGATACGACAGTAAATAGTTATTTTGAATCTGCTTGTGAATCAAGATATTGTAGAAATGAATAAGGCAATGCAACAGAATTTGGACAGATAACGTGAAATGTATTGTTGATTTTTTTCAACTTGCAGAAAAGTTAGAGTGCGAATATCGTCTGACGCGTATGTCTGATGATGCGCTGCAGTCGGTGGCATCGCATTCTTGGAATATGGCTATGATGGCGATGGTCTTAAAGCCGTACTTGAAAAATCAGGTTTGTATGGAACGGGTTTATGAATTGTGTATGTTACATGATTTGCCAGAAGCGATTGCTCATGATGTGCCGTTGCATGAACAAAATGATGTGGTGCGCCAGAAAAAGCGTGTTAATGAGTCTGCTGCAATAAAACAGATTGTTGACTTGCTGGATAACGATGAAATGCGGGCGCGTTTTACAGAATATGATTTGCGCGAAAGTGCCGAAGCACGATTTGTTAAAGCTTTGGATGTTTTGGATACTGCTGTGCAGCATATGTGTGCAAAAGATTTGAAGTATATTGGCGAATATGCTGATAATTTTTATTGGAAAATGTTTTTTAGTATAGATTTTGCTAAAATGTTTGACTTTGAACCGGTGTTGCGCGGTGTGTTCGATGAAATAAAGCGACGCGTTGCAGACAGGTTGAATGCGGAATTAGGTATAGATGCAGGGATTTTTGTAAAATGAAAATACATGTGTTTCCTTTTACAATTGCGTATGCTGATACAGATGCCGAAGGTATTGTGTATCATGCGCGGTATTTAGAAATTGCAGAGCGAGCTCGTATGGATTGGTTGCGTGGTAGATTAAAAGCTGATGGCGACACGGGGTTTGTGGTACGAGAGTTAAATATCAAGTATTTACAACCTCTTCGTGTTGCGGACGAGTTTGTCATTGAAACAAAAATGACTAAAGCAGGAAGTGCTGTTGTATATGTTGAACAAAAGTTCGTGAAAGATGGCGCAGAATGTGCTATAATGAATCTAAAAGTTGCGTACTTAGGTGGTGATATGCGGCCTAAGCGAATACCAGAAGACTTGTTAAGTGGTTTAATCTGATAAAACTGAAAAAGGAAGGAAAAAATGGAAAATAGTTTTTCAATGTTAAGCTTGTTCACAGGCGACCTGATGACATTGTTTGTGTCGATTGTGTTGGTTGGTTTTAGTATTTGGTCATGGGCAATTATTGTTGAAAAAATCCGCCTGTGGAATATGGTTAAAAGAAATCCAGTTACAATCAAAAATGGTGATAACCTGGAAACGATAGCTGATAAGCTTGTTGTGCCTTTTGATAAGAATTTGTGGTTCTTGTCGATGGTTGCTTATATCTCTCCTTTTATTGGTTTGTTTGGTACTGTTTGGGGGGTTATGGATTCTTTTGCAGCAATTGGTGTTAATCAGTCTGTTAGCATCGGTGTTATTGCGCCAGGTTTGGCAGTTGCGTTGGGTACAACAGCTTTGGGACTTATTGCAGCGGTTCCTGCAGCAATTGCTCATCAGTATTTCGCAAAAAAAGCTGATGATTTGTACGACAGATTAACACAACAAGTTCGTGATTTAAAGAGCAAGAAATAAGGTTGAAAAATGTCAAGACTAAGACGCAGACAATCTGATGGTGGTATTCAGTTAACACCTATGATTGATGTTATGACAGTGTTGTTGGCGGTGTTTATGGTAACTACGCCGATGATGACGACTGGTATTGATTTAGAATTACCACGCGCGGGTGCTTCTGCAATGACTGGAAATGACCATGCAATCCAAATTAGTGTTGATTCGCGTGGACGTTATTTCTTGTCTGAAACGCAAATGTCGCGTGATGATATTGTAAAAGCTGCAGTTGCTATGCGTGGTGAAAATCCAAATCTGACAATTATGATAAGTGGTGATACTCATGCTGACTATGGTGCTGTTATGTCTGTCATGGGAAAATTGAAAGATGTAGGCTTTCAGAAAGTAGGATTAAGAACACAACCAGAAAAGTAAGATGGGAAAGTTTAATCAATTTTCGGCAGAAAATGTAATGATGTCTGTTTTTGGACATCTGCTTTTGTTGGCTTTAATGATAGCTTCTTTTTCTTTGGTTATTAATCGTGCGAAATTGGTTGCGCCAGATAGAATTCAAATTGTTGAAATTGATTTAGATAGTGTTGTTGTATCAGGCGATGAAACCAAGTTGTATAATGTTGGTGTTCCTGAACAAAAAACAGAAAAGAAACCAGAAGCAACCCCTAAAAAAGAAGAAGTTAAAGAAGAAGTGCCGGTTAAAAAAAAGAAAATAGAAACAACTACTTTGGTCGAAGAAGAAACAAAGCAGATTAAGGAAGAAGTAAAAGAAGAACCTGTTGTTGAAACAAAGCCAGAAAAGGAACCTGTTCCGAAGAAAAAACGTGTTGTAAAGGTTAATCGAGAGGTATTGTCGTTGGATAGAACTTTGACAATTTCTGTTGTTGATGCTTTGCGTGTTGCTATGACTCGTTGTTGGGTGATTGATAGTGGCAGAACTGATATTGCAGATATTCGTGCAGTGGCTCATTTGAAAATGCGTAAAAATGGTACAGTACAAGATGTGTGGTTTGAATCTGCTGCGCGCGCAGAAACAGATCCGGCTTTTGCGTATGTCTTAGGAACTATTAAGGAAGCAATTGATACGTGTCAGCCATTTCGTATGTTGCCACCCAATGAATTTAGTAAGTGGCAAAATATTCAGCTAACCTTTTATCCGACCCAAGGTAAGGTTATGTAAAAAATACGCACCATCAGGTGCGTTTTTTTTGTTGTAAGACAGGCATATAAGCCGGGTTCTGTTCTGCCACAAATCAGTTGTTATACCGTTTTGCGGTAGTGGACATGATTAATCTGCATATTACATTGCTGTATATGTCAAGCCTTCTACCCGCACCCAATGTGGGACGCATATGCGGATGCCTATTTGAAGTTGCTGCACGCAGAGATTGCCCGTTTCACTCGAATTAAATCGTTTCGTCACTGTTGCTCTAATCGTCAGGTCGCCCTGCCCGGTATATTAGCCGGTGCGTTGTCCCATGCAGCCCGGACTTTCCTCTGATATAAATCAGCCATGTCCAGCCTGTCTTGCGAGGTTTATATTATCATTATTTTGGCAAAGTTCAATGTTTTATTTTTTTTCGCCCATGTGTTTCGCAGATTGTAATGCGTGATGCAGTGCTTGTTCTGCGATTTGGCGGATTTTTGGTGCAAATGTACGCATATTCATAGTTTCTGCGACTGTGTTGCCGAAAATATGTGCAATATATTCAATTTGTGTTGGTGCAATAACGTAAACATCGCTGGTGATAGAGTCTGTGTTTAATTGTTGTGCTGTATATGATGCCATGATTTTATTCCCCCTATATAAAAAAATTTATGTTTTGCACTTGTTAAATTTGTTTAATGTTATTATATCATAAAGTATCTTGACCGCAAGGCTCAAAATTGCTATATATCTCGTGATAAATACAAGGAAGAAAGATGGTTAAAAATATTATTGGTAAATTATTAGGGTCTGCAAATGACCGTTTGGTTAAAAGTTATGACAAAACTGTGTCTTTAATCAATGACTTGGAGCCTAAATATCATTCAATGACAGATGAACAGTTGCGCGAACAGACAGAAGTCTTGCGTTCTCGTTTAGCTGCAGGTGAAAAAGAAAAAGATATCTTGCCAGATGCGTTTGCTTTGGTTCGAGAAGCTTCGGTTCGTACAATTGGACTGCGTCATTTTAATGTTCAAATGATTGGCGGTATGGTTTTGACTAATGGTCAGATTGCTGAAATGAAAACTGGTGAAGGTAAAACATTGGTTGCAACTTTGGCAATGTATTTAAAGTCTTTGCATGGCAAAGGTGCTCATTTGATTACTGTTAATGACTATTTGGCATCTCGTGACGCAGAATGGATGGGTGCGGTTTATAAATTCTTGGGTCTGTCTGTTGGTATTATTCAGCATGATATGATAGATGAAGAACGCAGAGAAGCATATGCTTGCGATATTACTTATGTAACAAACTCTGAATTGGGCTTTGATTATTTGCGTGATAATATGAAGTTCTCTAAAAAACAGCAAGTATTGCGTCCTTTCTTTTATGCAATCGTTGACGAAGTGGATAGTATTTTGATTGACGAAGCTCGTACTCCGCTGATTATTTCTGGTCCTGCAGAAGATACAAGTGAATTGTATGCAAGGGTTGATGATGTTGTTGCAAAACTATCTGCAAGCGACTTTAAAAAGGACGAGAAAGATAGACATGTTACTTTGACAGAAACAGGTGTTGATACAGCTACTGCTTTGTTGAAAGAGTCTGGATTGTTGGTTGGTGATAACTTGTATGCTGCTGAAAATGCTGCTTTGGTTATGCATATTCAACAGTCTTTATTGGCGCATCACTTGTTCCAGAAAAATGTGAACTATGTTGTTAGAAATGGTGAAATTTTAATTGTTGATGAATTTACTGGTCGTGTTATGTCTGGTCGCCGCTTTGGTAAAGGCTTGCATCAGGCAATCGAAGCCAAAGAACATGTAAAAGTTCAGCCAGAAAATCAGACTGTGTCCAGTATCTCTTATCAGAACTTGTTCCGTTTATACCCAACTTTGTCAGGTATGACAGGTACAGCGATGACAGAAGCTGCTGAATTTGAAGAAATTTATAAATTGCGCGTTGTTTCTATTCCGACAAATCGCCCTGTTGCTCGTAATGATCATCATGACGAAATTTATCGTAACAAAGAAGAAAAGTATGATGCAATTTTGAAGCAAATTGCTGATTGTATGGCGCGCAAGCAACCTGTGTTGGTTGGTACTGTTTCTATTGAAAAGTCAGAGGAATTGGCTGCAATTGTTCGTAAACAGTTGAATGTTAATCCTGCTGTTTTAAACGCAAAACACCATGAGTCTGAAGCAAAAATTGTTGCTCAGGCTGGTGCGCCAGGCGCTGTTACAATCGCAACAAATATGGCAGGTCGTGGTACAGATATTAAATTGGGTGGTAATGCAGAAGCTTTGATTGCAGAACTGGATGAACAAGCAGAAGATTACGAAGAGAAGAAAAAAGAAATTTATGCCACTATAGAAGCTAATAAAAAGCAAGTTTTAGAAGCTGGTGGCTTGTATGTAATTGGTACAGAAAGACATGAATCTCGTCGTATTGATAATCAGTTGCGTGGTCGTTCTGGTCGTCAAGGAGATCCGGGTGATTCTAAGTTCTTCTTGGCCTTGGATGACGATTTGATGCGTATATTTGGTGCTTCTCGTTTGCAAGGTATGTTGACTACATTGGGATTGAAAACAGGTGAAGCAATTACTCATCCTTGGATAACAAAGGCTTTGGAAAAGGCTCAGAAGCGTGTAGAAGCTAGATACTTTGAAGCTCGTAAAGAACTGTTAAAATATGATGATGTTATGAACGAACAAAGAATTGTCATATATAAACAGCGTGATGATTTGATGGTTTCTGAAGATTTGTCGCCTTTGGCACGCGAGTTAATCGCTGATGTTGTAGAAATTATCTGTGAAAACAGTATTCCAGAAAAAGCAATGCCTGCTGACTGGAATTTGGATGCTATTCACAACGCAATGATGCGTGTGTTCGCAATGGATATTACAGATATTGAAAACTGGAAGACAGATGAAGAAATCACAGAACGCAAAGCTTATGATTCTTTGTTGAATCTGGGGTTGCGTCGCTATGAAAGTCAAGCTGCTAAATACGGTCCAGAATTAATGCAAATGGCATCTCGTCAAATGATGCTGGGTGCATTGGATGCAGTATGGAAAAAGCATTTGCAACAGATGGATTATTTGCAAAGCGCAATTGGATTGCGTGGATATGCTCAGAAAAATCCGTTGTATGAATATAAACGCGAAGCTTTGGATTTGTTCAAGAACACAATCAATAATTTTAAAATTATGTCTGTGTCTTATATTTGCCGTGTAGAACTTACAAAAGAAGATGTTGCGGCAACCGAAGCAGAACGCAATCAGCACGATGAAAAATTAAATCAGGCAACTGGTGAGTCTAGAAGAAATGCTCCCTGCCCTTGTGGTTCTGGTTTAAAGTACAAACATTGTTGCGGTAAATTGCAATAATAAAAAACCCTGAGAAACTCAGGGTTTTTTAAAATTACTTTTTTAAGAAAATATCCCTTGATAAAAAATAAAAATTCATTATACTTTTTAATGAATTAGTTGAGGGGTAAAATGTATAAAATTCCGTTTTGTATCAGTAACTTTATATCTTGTTTCGTTTTTGGCTCTAAAAATCGTCATAAATGTCGTGGTTATATCAATACTCTGCTTTTTAGTCCGCGTGTTATAAGGTTTGTTAGAAAAACATATGGTGTGAAAAAGATAAATTCAGTTCGTTTTATCAGACAAAATACTTTAAACCGCATAGTGTGTGTGGTTAATGATACTTATTTTGTTAAAATTTTTAGAAATGTTACAGTAAGGCGTCTGAAAGACTTTGCGTTTTTGTCGGAATATGTTGAAAAACGAATGAAAGTTATTGTGCCTCATGTAATTGTGCATAATAAAATACCAATGTATGTTTGTGAGCGGGTGCCGGGAAAATCAATAGAAGACTTTGATGGTGCTTATGTGTTGAAAAAATCAGAATATATATTAAAACAAGTTCATAATATTATTCGTCAGTTGCAACGCATCAAGGTTGCTGATATTCCAAACAATGAAAGGTTTTTAGATAGTTTGCAACAGCGCACAAAAGAAGCTAAATGCAAAAAACAAAAACCTGTTTTGGCTCATTTTGATTTGAATATGCTTAATTTTTTGTTTGCTGATGACTTGAGTATTACTTCGGTAATTGATTGGGATACTTTGTCGATTGCCAAGAATCCAACAACGGATACGACTATATTTTTAAAATATTGGAACCGGTATAAAAGAAAGCATACAAAATAATCGTTTTTATACGATTATTTTTTTGTTTTTTTAGAAATATTGGGTTGATTGCATTTGGGTAATTTGCTAATGTGATTGCTATGGAAAAGCAATTTATTCATCTTCGTACTCATTCTCGTTTTTCTGTTGGTGGTAGTACCCTAACAATTAAGAAAATTCCAGCCTTGTGTTTGGCAGCGGGTATGCCTGCTTGTGCGCTGACAGATGTTAATTTAATGTCCGGTTGTGCAGAGTTTTCTGATGTTATGCCTAAGAACAAAGTGCAACCAATTATCGGTGTGGAAATTTCTTTGAATCAGCATAATGCAGATCCAAAAATATTACGTGCAGAGTCTTTGTCGCGTTTGGTGTTGTTGGCGCAAAATCATACAGGATATTTGAATTTGTGTGATTTGAACAAGATAATGTATATGCGTACTGAAAATCATCATTTGGGACCTTATATCACATTTGATGAGCTGGCTGAACATAGTGAAGGTTTGATTTGTTTGTCTGGTGCTCATTTGGGACCGATAGGTATGGCTTTGTTAAATGGGCAAGAAGCGCAGGCCTCTATATATGCTCAGGAACTGTTGAAGATATTTGGAAATCGCTTTTATATTGAAATTCAGCGCCACGGTTTAGAAGAAGAAATAAAAACAGAACCTGGATTTTTGAAAATAGCACAGGAATTAAATATACCTATTGTCGCAACAAATGATGTGTGTTTTGCTGCAGATAATGATTATGAGTCGGCAGATGCTTTGGGGTGCGTCTTGGGACAAACTAAAGTAATTGACCCAGAAAGACCACGCAAATCATCGGAACAGTATTTTAAGTCTTATGAGCAAATGGCGGAAATCTTTTCTGATTTGCCAGAAGCAATAGAAAATACAGTTCGTATCGCAAAGCGTTGTGGCTTTATGATTAATGTGCATGAAAAGCCTTTGTTGCCACGTTTTGGTGATGACTTGGAAACCGAATGTCAAATGTTGCGCGATAATACCATGGCTGGCTTAAAGCGCAGACTGGAACAGCATAATATCACAGATACTCAGCCTTATTATGAACAGGCGGAATTTGAGTTGGGTGTTATTATTGGTATGGGCTTTCCGGGCTATTTTTTGATTGTTGCGGACTATATTGATTGGTGTAGAAATAATGATGTTTTGACTGGTCCTGGTCGTGGTTCTGGTGCTGGTTCTATTGTTGCGTGGGCATTGGGTATTACAAATGTTGACCCATTGAAATATGGTTTGCTGTTTGAAAGATTTTTGAATCCTGATCGTATATCGATGCCGGACTTTGACGTTGACTTTGAGCCAACAGGAATTGAACGCGTGCTAGCGTATGTGTGTGATAAATATGGGCATGATTCTGTTTGTCGTATTATTACTTTTGGTAGTTTGCAGGCGCGTGGTGCAATTCGTGATATTGGACGCGTTTACGGAATTCCCTATTCCAAGTCAGATAGATTGTCAAAGTTAATCCCGCAAGATGCTAAAACTTTGAAGGAAGCAGTTGATATGTCCAGCGAAATGCAGGATGTATTGAATAATGACCCGGATTTGAACAAGGTGGTAACTGTAGCGGAAGAGTTAGAAGGTTCTTTGCGTAACTTGGGACAGCATGCTTGTGGTGTGGTTATTGGAGATAGACCAACGACCAAGATTGCACCAGTGTATCGCGATCCAGCTAACCCGCTACCTTCTTGTCAGTTTGATGGTAAGTATCTGGAAAAGTCTGGACTGATTAAGTTTGACTTTTTGGGCTTGGAAACACTGGTTGTGTTAAAGTATGCAACGCGTTTGATTCAGCAAACACGTGGTATTAATATTGATTTGGATCAAATTCCAACGGACGATCCAAAGACTATGAAATTGTGGCAGGCAGGTTTAACAGAAGGTATATTCCAGTTCGATGCTCCGTTTGTAAAACAGACTTTGCGCAAGATGCATCCGACCAGCTTTTTAGAAATTTCTGCTTTAAATGCTTTGAATAGACCTGGGCCAATCGCCTTTATTCCGCAGTTTATTGCGCGTATGCATGGTGAAGAAAATATCGAATATGTGCATCCAAAGGCCGAGCCTATATTAAAAGAAACATATGGAATTATCGTTTATCAAGAACAGGTTATGCAGCTGACGCGTGCTTTGGCGGGCTTTACTCGTGGTCAATCGGACAACGTGCGTAAGGCGATGGGTAAAAAGCTGATTGAAATGTTGAACGAGCTGGAAGGCAAATTCTATGAAGGTTGTGAAAAAGAACAGACTTTGGATCGTGATACAGCAAAAGATTTGTGGGAAAAGTTTAAGGAATTTGCAAAATATGCGTTTAATAAATCTCATGCTATTGCCTATTCTATCGTTGCGAACCAGTGTGCGTATTTAAAAGCGAATTATACACCTGAGTTTTTAGCGGCTTCTATGTCCAGTAACTTGAATGACACGGATCAATTGGCTTTGTTTGTAGATGATGCAAAATCTAATTTTGGTATTCAGATAGTTGCGCCTGATATAAATGAAAGTGAATCTTTGTTCACTGTACGTGATGGCAAGATTGTGTACGGATTAGCTGCTTTGAAGGGTGTTGGAACTGTTGCGACAGATGCGATTGTGGCAGAACGAAACGCAAATGGTAAATTTAAAAATTTAACAGACTTTGCAAAGCGTTGTGCACCTATTATGAACAAGAGAATATTAGAAGCTTTTGCCAAAACGGGTGTTCTAGATTCTTTAGATCCAAATCGTGCTGCTATATATTTAAATGCTGATGCGATATTGTCTTATGCTGCAAAATCGCGAGATGGTGCAAATATGCTGTCGTTGTTCGCAAATACTGTTGAAGACGATG
>JAFZHX010000033.1 GCA_017554665.1 Alphaproteobacteria bacterium | reverse complement strand
TTCTGTCGGAATGTTAACACCTGCTATACGTGCCATTTTTCTTTTTCCTTTTTATTTAACTGCGAAACATCAAGTCCACCTGATATTTCTATACCCTTAAACCCAAAGTTTTTTTTCTGCTTTGAGCTATTTTATTTTGCCGAATAATTTTATATAAAATCCGGCAAAAGTCAAATCTTGTTTTATCTCCACGATAAATTAACCGCGGAAACGACCTTTCTTTTGTGCCTTTTTAACGACACCACTGTATTGTTTTGCGACCAAGTAAGATTGAACCTGATTAACAGTATCCAACACAACACCTGCGACAATCAATACACTTGTTCCACCAATCATCAAAGGCATACCAACATGAGTATTCAAGATAATTGGCAACACACAAACAACTATCAAATAAGCAACACCAATTGCTGTTGTGCGAGAAACAACATTGTCCAAATATTTAACTGTCTGTTCTCCTGGACGAACACCTGGGACATAACCACCAGCATTTTTCAAACCATTACTTGTTTCTTCAGAATTGAAGATAACAGCAGTCTGGAAATACGCAAAGAAAGCAATCAATACTGTGAACATGATAATATAAGACCATGTTCCGTATGTAAAGAATCCCAAGATTGTTTGCACTGTCAAGTTTTCACTTTGAACAAAACGTTGTACGAATGCTGGCAACATCATAATAGATGAAGCAAACACAGGACCCATAACACCAGACATATTAATCTTGATAGGCAAGTAAGATGCATTTGTATTCATAACACCGTTTGCCAAAGCCTGACGAGGATACAAAATCTGAATACGACGTTGTGCTTGTTCAAAGAAAGCAATCAAAGCAATGATACCTACTACGAAGCCGATAATCAAAGCAATCATTGCAGGAGAAATCTGACCAACGGAGCCCAAAGAGATTACCTGAGCAATACCACCTGGAACTTCTGCAATAATACCGGCAAAGATTAACAGTGATGCACCCTGCCCGATACCACGTGCAGTGATTTGTTCTGCAAGCCACATAACAAATACAGTACCACCAACCAATGCAATAATCGCAGACAATTCAAATGCAAAACCTGGATTAACTACAGCTGCAACACCATTTACAGGTGCCATCATTTCCAAGCCACGAACCACAGCCCAACCCTGAACAACAGCCAACAACACAGCTAAATAGCGTGTATATTGATTGATTTTTGTACGGCCAGATTCGCCTTCTTTGCGTAATTCGCCCAAAGATTTACTTGTAGCACTTAACAACTGCAATACGATTGATGCTGAAATGTAAGGAAAGATGTTCAATGCCAAAACAGACATACGAGACAAAGAACCACCACTAAACATATCAAACATACCCATCATTCCACTATCACCCTGGAACAAATGCAACACTGCAGAAGCATTTACACCTGGTAATGGAATAAACGACCCAATACGATAAACAATCAGTGCCCCCAATGTGAACAGAATACGTTTCTGTAAATCACTTAAGTTACCGAAAAAGCGTTTCAAGATTTTCATTTGAATGATATTTTAACCGTTGTTGGGCACCTGGTTAAAGATGCCCAAAGATTTTTCTTAGTTATTTTTAATAGAACCACCAGCTTTTACAATTGCTGCTTCAGCTGCTTTTGACCATTTTTCTGCGATAACATTTACAGCAGATTTAATTTCACCATTAGCCAAAACTTTCAAACCATCCATTTTACGATTGATGATTTTTGCAGCCATCAAAGAATCAATTGTAATTGGTGCAGATGCATCAATTTTACCACTTGCGATGAATTTTTCGATATCACCTAAATTGATAGTAACATATTCTTTTGCAAATGGGTTATTGAAACCAAATTTTGGGAAACGACGCAAAATTGGCATCTGTCCACCTTGGAAAGTAGCTTGTTTGCGTGAACCACTACGAGCTTTTTGACCTTTGTGACCACGACCAGCTGTCTTACCAGACCCAGAACCCATACCACGACCAACGCGTGTTGCGTTTTGACGTGCACCAAAATTATCCATCAATGCATTTAATTTCATTTCTTTTTCCTTTTGTCCTATAACTACCTATGTAGTTCTTTGTCGCACAAAAACAAGTGCTGTTTTTGTACTCGGTTTAATTAACTTATTTTACGATTTCAACCAAATGAGAAACCTTGGCAATCATACCACGAACAGATTCAGAATCTGTGATTTCTTTGGTTTTACCGATACGACCCAAGCCCAAAGCCTTTACAACTTTGATTTGATCTTCTGGGCGACCGATAGTACTTTTAACTTGTTTTACAATTATTTTTGCCATAATTCAAACTCCGTTTTCTTATCTG
>JAFZHX010000032.1 GCA_017554665.1 Alphaproteobacteria bacterium | reverse complement strand
TTTGCCATTTTTCACTCCGTTTTTTTCGTTTGTGTCGTGGTACGATATGGCGTATCTACCACGGTTTGCTGTGATTTTACTGCATATTTTTCAGAAAACCACAAAAAACTTTATTTATTTTCGTTTCAACTGTCGCGACATACTTTCATGTATAATCGCCCTATATTTTTTAAGAAGCATATATCTATCAAACAACCTAGACACACACTCCTTGGAACATACAGCTTTTAGTTTTCCATCTTCGGTTCTTATTAGCTGCAGTCCTTGCTTGTTTTTATTTAACATGGAACACAATCACCTTGTCTTTTAATTCTTTCCATGCGCGCATTTGTTTTTTTCTTGCTTCGCCCCAGTGCTTTTTCAAATACACATCATATTCTGGCGACATTTCTATTCTTTCTTTAACGGAACTATCAGAAATCGACAGAAATTTTTGCATACTTTACACTCTTTCAACCTGACTAAATTCCAGTTCCATGCTGGTTTCACGACCAAACACCAGAACAGTTACAGTCATTTTCTGTTTTACATTATCAACTTCGGATGCAACACCATTAAAGCCTGCAAACGGACCATCGATAACATGAACTTCTTGACCTACTTCGTACATAACATCATCAGCAACAACAGAACCTTCTTCAACCTGTTTCAACAGACGACGAGCTTCTTCTTCACTGACCGCAATAGGCTTATTCTTTGCACCCAAGAACATAACAACCTGAGGAATTTGTTTCACCAATGTAAAAGTTTCATTATTCAAAGCCATTTGTACAACGATATAACCTGGAAAAAACTTTTTTTCTGTTTTTACACGTTTACCAGCTTTTATTTCTGTAACTTCACGTGTTGGCACCAAAATTTCACCAAACAACGCATTTAAACGACGTTTGTCAATCTGCTCACGCAAACCACGCGCAACTTTATCTTCGCACCCTGTATGAACATTCACAACAAACCATTGCATTTTTTCTTCCATTTATGCTTCCTTTGATCGTTTGTTTTCTTAGAAAATCCAACCTACAATTGCATTTAGCACACTATCCACAACAAAAAAGAATAGCGTCGCCAAAGCAGAAAATACCAATATCATAATAGTTGCATGAATAACACTGTCGCGTGATGGCCACACTATTTTAAACCATTCGCTGCGAACAGACTTAAAAAAATCAAGTATTTTCTTCATATGAACTGCCTAAATTACGTAATTACTTTTCAACCATTATTTTGGCAGGGGCAGAAGGAATCGAACCCTCATCCGCGGTTTTGGAGACCGATATTCTACCGTTGAACTATGCCCCTTTGAACATACTTTACCTGTCTTATGTACCGCATGCCAATACAATAGTCCGTGAAAGAATAGCACACCAATACAAAAAATCAAGCGGAAATATTATAATATTTTTCAAAAAATGTAGCAAGAACATTTTTTATACTTTTTTATATATATTGTTGAAATTTTTAAATTTTCTCTTGCATGATACGGTTATTTTTTTCTACAATCAACACAATCAAGGGGGAGAAACTCGTGCAAAAGCGCATAGAACCGCCATTTTTACTATCTAGAATTATGACCTTTGTCTTGGCAACGGCCTTGGTTATTCTGTGTGTTTTGGGTTTCACTATATACAAAATGTTCCCTTTGAATCGTCCACAAATATTCTTTGTAACGACGACTATTGCTAACAATCAGGATATTAAACTGATTGAAATGCAACCTCGCGATGAAAATACTGACAGATACAAACAGGAATTTGTACGCGAATACATCAGACACAGAAATGAAATTTTTGCAAATGCAAATGTTATGCACAAAAAGTGGAACAGCGAAAACGGTGTTGTACGCACAATGTCTCATGACAATGTGTATGCAGACTTTGTAAAAACAACACTATTTAACGAAGTAATGAGCAATACGATACCAAACATACCGGTACAATGCTTTATTACTTTCAATGGGGCTCCATTGTATTTAGCATCTAAATCTACGAACACGGACTCGTATCAGGTAAAATTTAGATATTCTTGTGCAGATAGTACTGGACGTATCACCCCAAAAGATTATACAATAAAGATAAAGATATTAACACAGGACGAAACATATATAAAATGGGCCGACCGCATTGAAAACCCACTGGGTTTAAAAGTAGTGGAATATAAAGTTATATCTGGCGATGATGACCCTTTGAACTTTCGTGGTTTAGAGACAACAGAACCAGAAGAGATTAAATAGAAAAGATAAGGATTGGTAGAATGTTCGCAAAAACCGTTAAAATAAATTTTGGTGTTTTATGCTTGGCAGCTATTTTGGCTTTGCCTACTTATGCTACAGAAAATGAACCTTATGGAATACAATCTGCTTGGGACAACCCAACTGCAAACATGGCCAGTGGTAGCATCAAGCCAGGATACGCCCAATTGTTTTGGTCTTCGGGTTCTGTTCTGCCAATTAAATTGCGCAACGGTATGGTAACCATGGTAACATTACCAAATGGCGAACAGATTGCAGATGCGGTTGTTGGTGACGCCAATCAATTCGAAATCAACACAACCCAGGGCGACAGAACAATGTTCATCTCGCCAATAACATCCAATCATGGTTCTGACACAAACTTGATTGTAACTGGTAAATCTGGAAACAAATACATTTTCTATCTGCGCGCAGAACCTTCTAATTCCAGCGAAATTACTTATTCTCAGGTAGATATTTTGTTAGACAACGGCTCTTCGCTTCCTGGTGCTGGCGCAAAAACAGCTACATATGGAGGTTCTAAATCTATATTCAAAAAAGACGCACCTGCATCCAGTGTTGTTGGTGTTGACGGCGAAGATTACGGTTGGATAAAATCTATGAAAATCGATCCTTCTGAATTTAGATTTGACTTGGATATTTTTGTACCAAATCCTGACGATTATGTTATCGCTCCTGAACGCGTATGGCGCGACAGAATCTTTACTTATATCGACTTTGGCGACAAGGTTATTTCGATGACACAACGCCCTGTTGTTTCTTTGTTGGTCGAAGGCGGTGAATCTCCGGTTGGATTCCGTACAGACGGCGAAGACGGTCGACTGTTAATTGTCGAAGCTGTTGGTGATATGATTTTACGCAGCGGTCAAAGAATTGTTTGTATCAAAAAGCGCGAAAAACCTTTCTTGATTGCTGACACTGCATCAGTTATGGCTTTGGCCGAAGCAAATGTTGCACAAAGCATGTTGTCCGGTCAATCTTTGAACAATATCGCTTATACAGATAGCATGGCCGCAATGAGCATGGGAACCAGCTATACAGGTACTCCTATGTATGTTGGCAATTCTGCCAATCCAATGACTGGTGCTGGCTATTATATGCCTGCTGGCTTTACAGTACCACAAGCATTGCCTTCGTCTGGAACTGTTGTAAACATGTTACCAAAAGACCGCTATACAGCTGGCGCATATTTGCCACAAAATAATATTCCACTGATTGCAAGCAACCAAAGCGGTGTTGCTATTGAATTGAAATCAGACACTTCAGTTAAAGAACTGGAAGATTATTGGACTACATTATTGGCCAAATTCAGTGGCGAAGACGGTCAAGGCTTGCTGACACCATATAAAGACATGGTATTCTTTGCTGTTGACGAACAAGGTGTTAGCGATTTGGGTGCAACTTCTACAACTGCACGTCAATACCGTTTGCGCATTGGCCCATTTGAAGACATTGATACAGCACAAACACTATGTGATAAAATGCTGAAATTCAGTGGCACAAGCTGCAGTGTTGTTCGTATACAATAGTCATTTTAAATAACATGGGTCTGAGGGATGAAAAATTTAAAACAGCAATTTATTGACTTGAAGAGTACTACTCCAAAACACGTGCAATGGCTCCTATTGGGTGCTGCTTTTATTGTCGTGTTAATTTTGCTGACTTTGATATTTAGTGGCAACAAAAAAGAAGACATCTCTAAAACTCCAAAAACCGCGGCAGAGATTGAAATTACACCTGCTACTATTAAATGGGACAGTGTAACTGTTGGCACGAAAAAGACAGAACAAATAAAAGTGTCCTCAAATATACCTGTCAAGATTTTGGGGGTACGTGGTCATGAAAAAGTCGATGGTTTTGAGCAGACAAACTCTTGCGAACAAATCATTATCATTGATGGGAGCAAAGAAATCAGTTGCGTTATCACTGCTGTATACGAACCAACAAAAGTACAAAAAGATGTACAATTCCCAATATTTATTGATTGGCAAGATGCTTCTGATGCCGACTCTGTACCGCAAGAAAGCAATGTTGAGATCTCGCTTAGTGCTGTTGCGCCTGTGGTTGAAGTTAAACCAGAACCAAAACCAGAGCCAGTGCCAGAACCAGAACCAGAACCAGAACCTGAGCCAGCTCCAAAACCAGTAAAAACTATTGAGGAAGAAATCAATGAAATCGCCCCTCCGCTTCCTGTATTCGAAGAAGTAGTAGTAGAAGAAGAAGCGCCAAGAATCGAAGCTTGTTCTGATTTTGCTTTTCCAGGATATAATGATTATGGCCGTCAAATTGGTTGGATAAAGCCAGAAGGTGGTACATATAAATTCCATCCTTTTTCTGATACAGAATGCAACAAGCCAACAGGTATATATAACCCAAATAGCGGTGCTATAACAGATATAAATAACCCAGGGAAACGCATCGGTTCAGACGCGGAACACATTGGTTTTAACGCAATATCAAGTGGCAAGTTGCCAGAATTGTCAAACGCACCTGCTGTACGTACAGTTAATCGTGCAAAACAACACGAAGCAGGGGCAGCTCTTCCAACATCTGGTGGTGCGGCACGTTTAACTTCAACAGGTTTTGTCACAGGTGATGAATATAACAAAATACATGATGCACCTGCCCCAGCTGTAACATACGGAACATCAGGCGCAGGGACTGCAGTCATATCATCACAGCCATATGATCGTAGCTTTATATTGCGTCAGTACAAGCCAATTCCAGCAACAATTGTATCCGAAGTACGCGCAGACCCTTCTATTTATGAACATGGTAACCCAATGCCTGTACGCGCAACTGTTGATAGAAATGTTTTTTCCGATGATGGGCGCAATATAATTATCCCAACAGGAACATTAATGCTGGGTTATGTCCATGGCAACTTACCTGGCCCATATATGTCTGTTGGACGCATGCAAATAAGATGGTATCAATTCATCCGTCCAGACGGTGTAGAATTTAATTTTACTGAAGCAGATTCCCAACCTTTTGCCGGCGATTCACAAGGACGTATGGGAGTACCAGGACGTGGTAGCACAGACTATATGGAACAATTCTTTATGCCAATGCTGACAGCTATGGTGCCAGCTGCTGTTAACTTGATTGCACCTATTAGCGATGCATTTGTTAACCAAATCGATTTAGATAATAACACTGTTGTACAGAGCGGAACAATGCGTTCTTCAGAATTGGCCAAAACAGAAATTATTAACACTTGGAATAATATTGCTCAGAAGCTGATGGTCGATATGATGGACAATACAGTACCGCCATTTACAATCGCTGCAGGCACACGCATTACTGTTTATTCTCCTGAAGATTTGATTGTCGCATGTCTAGACAATACAAAAAAATGCTATATGAAAGGTATTGAGGGTAAAGAACAAAAAAGATTTGATTATAATGGCGTAAAGAATATCAAAGTTGATAAAACAGGTCCAGATTGGTTTGGTCAGGTACGTTCATTCCAAAGCACGCAATATTGCAAAGAAGAAAATGGAAAATGGATAGTAGATCCTGATTGTACAAAAGACGCAAGTAAGTGTGGTAATTATGATTATAGAACATTGAAATTATGGTGTGAATCAATGAACTATAAGTCCAAAACAGAAATACAACAAGACGCATACCACAAAAGCGAAGTCAAAAAGTATCAAGACACATATGGCAAAGGCTATGATGAAGAAGGAGTTTTTAAAGGCACAGAGGAACAGCAGGCTGCATATGATGAAATGGTTGGTATAACATATGACGAAGAGGGATATGTTGAAAACCCATTTGCAGCACCAGAAAGCGCACCAGCAGAAGCAACATTGACTTGTTCTGATGGCACACCACCTGATGCAAACGGTTGCTGTACTGGCGAAATATATACAGACATGGGCGAAATGGGCTTTAATTGTTGCCCTGAAGCAGGTGGCGACTGCTTCCCACCATTGATGTAATCAAAAACAGCTAACTTAAAAAACCACCAATCGGTGGTTTTTTATTTGTAACAAAAGGAGAAAATTTTAAACAAGAAAAAAACACAATAAATAAAATCACAGTACGTATTTTGCGTACTTTTTTTTTAACCATATTGATAAAAAACGCATAAAAAACCGATTCGCTTGTTAAAACTAAAATTCTTATTCCGAATCTGTTTTTCGATTCGAGATTCAACCGCCGGTTGTAATGTTTTACAAAGATTCTTTTCTTAGGCTATATATTTACATATCAAAAAAACATAAAACAAAAGGAGAAAGAAAAATGACAGCAACTATGACAATGGCATCAGTCGAAAAATTTCAATCAGCAGAACAATTATAGTTTTGGTTCTTGTATTCAAAATCTGTGCGAAATAATTTTTGCCGGAATCATAATACTCCAACTAAAAAACCTTGCGAAATATTAGATGTCGAAACAATGATTACAAAACTATATCTGGCCGGTCATTTATCAGATGAACAATTGGCAGTCATGAAAAAATTCGGTGATAAAAGACGCGCGCCTCATATGCATATCTGGAGCGAAAATAAAGCAGCCGCACAATAGAAAACCGCAATGGAAACAATCGGAAATACTGCTAAAAATTTGGGTTGGATAGACTAAAGGAATCATAAGATGATTATCATAGCTTTTTGTAAAAATACTTCTAGGATATTACCTCGTTTATTATGCCACAGATTTAAACATGTCGCACCAATCGGCGTATATCCTGATTGTTTAATTTTGCACCAATTTATAAATCGTAAACATATTAAAACAATTAAACTGGATATGCGCGATTTGAAAATTTTACAAAAATACGACTGGCGATTTATTTATCTGACTGGTAACTTGCCAAACGAATTTTATGCAACTAATGCAAGAACTTGTGTTCAAATGACAAAAACAGCGATTAGATTACGCAATATTTTCATCCAAACACCAAATGCTTTATACAAATACCTGCAATATAGATATCTAAAACAATAAAAAATCCCCAAACGGGGATTTTTTATTTGTTTTGATTCTTTATTATCTGCATCTGAAGTATCCCAAATAAATTAGATACTGTCCAATACAAAACTAAACCTGCTGGCATCCATGCAAACATTATTGTGAATAATATTGGCAACCAACTCATCATCTTTTTTGTCTGTGCCGCCGCATCATTCGATTTTGAACTATTTATGTTTGATGTCTGCAATCTCTGTTGCAACCACATTGTCGCACCCATCATTATCGGCAAGATAAAGTATGGGTCCATAGCAGATAAATCTGATATCCATAAAAAGTGAGCATTGCGCATAGGAACAGATATCAACAAAGCTTTGTACAACGCAAAGAATATAGGAATCTGTATCAACATCGGCAAACAACCTGCCATAGGTGATGTTTTGTGTGTCTGATACAACTTCATCATTTCCATCTGCAAACGCATTTTGTCATTTGCATACAACTTTTGAATGCGTTGCATTTCTGGTTGCATCTTCTGCATGATAGCCATGTTCACATAAGATTTGCGAGTCAATGGCCACATCATTAAACGCAATAATATTGTCATAATAATAATTGCAACACCGTAATTCATTACAAGATGATGAATCATGTTTAACATCCACAACATTGGACGAGCCAAGAACCAGAACCAACCGTAATCAATCGTTTCTGCAATCCCTGCAATTTTGCCTTCTGCTGTATCCAAAACAGATTGTTCGCGTGGACCTATGAAAATATTTGTAGCAATTGTTGCAGAATCACCACTGGCAACTGGAACCGCGCCTGCTGCGATATCAGAGCTATATTTATCACCTGTTTTCTTTATACGGATTGTCTGATCAGGCTTGTCAATAGATGCAACTGTTTCCCAGTACTGGTCTGCAAAACCTGCGAATCCTGTTGTGGTCGAATAAGCATATGACTTTTTATCCATTTTATGCCAAGGTGCTTGTTCAATATCAGAATTAACATATGCAATCGCACCAGATGTAACACCAGATGATGACTTTGTATCGTTTTCACGAATAATGCGTACATATGGCGAAACAGAGATATTGGTCTTGGAATTGTTTTTAATCGTGTCTGTTACAGTCAAAACATAACCGTCTACTGTAATCGCACGACTATATGTTACACCGTCATTGTTGCGCCATGTGTAAGCACCGTCTTTATCACCCCATACTGTCGTTGCAACAGGCGCACTTGTGCCACTGGCCAACATACCTATTTCAATAAAATTATCATCGCCAGATAACAATGTAACGTGTTCTTCATTATCTGCGCCAGCAGCAAAATCATCCAATTTTACATTAGAAATACGCAATCCTTGTACTGTTGCATGTAATTTTTCACTATCAATCGAATGCTGCGGTACAGCAGATAAATCAACAACTGCAACTTCTTCGACAGCAGGTTGATTTGTATTTTTTGGTTCTACTATAAAGCCAAGCAACCACCATGCTGTTATAAAAACAAAAAACCACCACAAGAAACCAGAAAACTTTGACTTCTTTGCGTTAGCATTTCTGTTCGCATTCCACTGATTAAAACCAGAATTATTATTCATATACTGAACCATGATTATTTACCATCCTTTACTGCTTTTATACATTTACGGCGCGCGTTATACCAGTTTAATAAATATAATCCTACGCCAACTACAATACAAATATCTGCAACATTAAATGCAGGCCAATGAATTCCACCAATGTGAAAGTCTAAGAAATCAACAACCGCGCCAAAGCGAACCCTGTCAATTAAATTGCCAATCGCACCACCAGCAACTAATGCCAATGGTACACGTTCGTAACTTTTTGCGTTTTTAAACAAGTAATATAAAATCGCACCTATAATCGCACTGGTCATAACAATAATAACAATCGGTGCTGATTCACCTAGTGCACGGAATAAAGAAAATGATGCACCTGGATTCCAAGTAAATACAACATTAAAGAAATCACATACATGCGCCATCAAATATGGAACTGGTACAACTTCCCATGCTGGACCAAACCATGGAATACCACCTGTGATTAAGTATAACAAAACACCCTTGGACAGTTGATCTAAGATAACTGCACCAAAAATTATCGACAAGATTAATCCTATTTTTTTCATAATCGCCTTTCCTGTTTATATAGCTTGAAATATAACAATATACAAATCTAAAATCAAATAAAAACTCCCTAATGTTTAGGGAATTTTTATTAGTCTTGTTTATCAGAAATCACTGTCGATAATGCGGCATAATCGTTTTCTCGCATACTGTTTAACAATGCTTCTATCTCGTATTCTAAAACACCCGCATGTTCTAGTACACTGTAGCCCAAGAAAAATGAAGATTCTATGGTTTCTGGTAATGCAACATCAACACCTTCGGACAAAAGCATCTGAGAATCTGCTAAATTGCGGGCGCGCGCAAAAATCTTAATACGAGGGGCAATTGATTTTATCATCAATATAGACTTGCGCGCAGTCGTCGCATTATCCAGCGCAACAACAATGCTTTTTACTTTACGCGGACGCACCCCAAATTCTCTCAATACATCTCGATTAGTCGCATCACCATAAACAACATTAAAGCCCTGCTCGCGTCCCATCATGACCGCATTAACATCTAAATCAATCGCAACATAAGGAATACTTTGCGCATCCAACATTTGACATACTATTTGACCAACACGACCAAAGCCACAAACTATTACATCTGGTTTTATTTCTTCGCCTTCTATGTGCTGTTTGCGTGGTGCTTGACGAGCAAACAATTTGCCTTTGCGTTGCAAATAGTCATGAACAAACAATAACAAAGGTGTCATCATTATCGATAAAACTATTATCGCTGTTAAAATTTCTTTATGTGGTGCTGGAATTGCTTCTATGCCACTATTTTTCATTGTCTGCAACATCAGCAATGCAAATTCGCCACCTTGGGCAAGAAGCAACGCAATCATTGTCGCGTTTGGAATATTTACACCACGAACACGAGCAACAATAAACATTGCAAAAAACTTTATAACTATAAGAGCTACCAAGCCACCTAAAACCACATACCAATTACTTAGTATCAAATCTAAATTCAAGCCCATGCCTAAAGCAATAAAGAACAATGCCAAGAACATCATTGCATACGGAGAAACTTCTGCAGTGATTTGATGTCTGTAAATAGTTTCAGACATTAACATACCCGCTAAGAATGCGCCCAGTCCCGCTGGCAAACCAATCAATTCCATTAACACAGACCAAATAACTATGTTTAACATTACTACCAACAAGAAAGCTTCTTTGGATTTTAATTTTGCAACCATGCGCAATAAAGGAGTCATTACAAATCTACCAATAACTATAACTGATGCAATCAAGGCAACAGATATTACAACAACATCAATTGCAGCAGCACCAAAGTTAAAAGTTTTGCCAGCAAATACAGGTAACATTGCCAACAAAGGTATCGATAATAAATCTTGGAATAACAATATTGAAAAAGTCTGACGGCCTGTATCGGTGTTTAACTGATTTCTATCTGTTAACAATTGCAAATCGGCAGAGGTGCTGGACATAGCTAGCATCAAAGCCATCATTATACAACCCATAACAGTCCAAGTTGTTACACCCACTAACATTGGGAACAACATGACAGCAACCATCAAAACCTGTGCTGCCCCAAACCCAAAAATAGTTCTACGCAAACGCCATAAGCGCTTTATATTTATTTCAAGACCTATAATAAACCACAAAAATAAAACACCCAAATCACCCAAGAATGACCATGTGTCTGTCAGTTCGAATAAATTAAACACATACGGCCCTGACAAAATGCCTGTTAACAAAAAAGCAACTAATGCACCAATCTTGGCAGAACGCAATAAATAAACCAACGCAAATATTATTGCAAAGAATAGCAATATTGATACAGACATAAAAACTTCCCTCTCTCTTACTGAATAATTATATCAGATTTTGTGCTAAAATCGCAAACATTTCTGGCGATAAATTTTCTGCACGTTCTGTACCCGTTAATCCAAACTGTTTCCAATCTATGTTTGGAATTATCGAACGTATCATTTTTCTTCTTTGACCAAATAGTTTTGCGGTTATCTTTTCAATTTTTGACAAGTCTGAAATCGCAGCGATTTTATCTGCATTTGGAATTATTTGAACAACAGCAGATTGAACCTTTGGTCGTGGTACAAATGCAGTATTCGGAACATCGAATAAAATTTTAGAATCTGCAATCAAAGATGTTAAAACAGCCAAGCGACCATAGTGTTCGTCGCCAGGGTGTGAAGTTATGCGCAATGCTACTTCCTTTTGGAACATCAAAGTCAGTGATTTTATCTGTTCGCCATTTGCTATCTTTTGCAACCAACCAATCAATAATTCCGTACCTACATTATATGGCAAGTTTGCACAAATCGCATATTCTTTGAATCCGAGTTTTGAAAAATCAACACGCAAAGCATCATCAAAAATAACATCTAATTTTCCATCTGATGCTTCTATAATCTGAGATAAAATTGGTTGCGTTGTTTTATCTTTTTCAATTGCAATAACCTTGGTCGCACCAGCCATCAATATCGCACGAGTTAATCCTGCAGGTCCTGGTCCAACTTCGACCACTGGAATTTTGTCTATATCAGGCACACTGCGTGCAATACGACCCGTTAAATTCAAATCAAACAAAAAGTTTTGACCGAATTGTTTCTTTGGTTCTAGCCCGCAATCACGCATCATACTGGACACAGGTGGCAAAGATAAAATTTTATCTGTCATAATGATTTACGCCCCCCAAATGCCAATGTTAATGTGCCATCATCTAAATAGTCCAAATCGCCACCCAAAGGCACACCAGATGCAAGTTCAGAAAATACAACAGATGTATCTTCACCAATAACAGACATAATATAATGCTGAGTTGTTTTACCTTCGACAGTATTCGGCAAAGCAAAAATAATTTCTGTTATTTTTTCATTTTCTATTCTTTGTGCTAAATTTGAAATATGCAAATCTTGTGGCAAAACACCGGCAGCGCCAGACAACAAACCACCAATAATATGATATCTACCTTGAAAAACAGAAGACTTTTCCAACACCCAAACATCTGACAAATCACGAACGACACACAACTGACCATTTTGACGCGACATATCACGACAAAATTCACAAGCACCTGTACCGCGATCCGTTAAAACACCACAAGTTGGACAAGGCGCAATATTTTCTGTCGCATCAATTATAGCATTTGCCAATGCAGCACCACGGCCTGTTTTATCTTGCAACAAAGCCAACGCGATACGCTGACCACCACGATTTCCAACACGTGGTAATTTTGCAAACAACTTTATCAACTTTTCTATTTTTGGATTCATAACACTTTATACAATACTAGTGAAAAACATAACTGTCAATACCATGCGTGGCAGCAGACGATTTAATTTGTTGCGCCGCGCCTTCGGACAAGCCATATGCACGCACACGATATAACCCTGTTTCTGTTGATTCAGCCACTGCATTAACACCAAGTTTATTTTTTACATTATTTGCTTGGACTTGCGCTGCAGACATAGAACCAAACGCACCAAATTGAACACCTGCACTGCCCGACTTGGCAACCGGGGCACTTTGAGTGTATTTTGGAGCAACTGCACTGGTCGCTGTATTATAAGCGGCAACCATAGTAGTTGGCTGAGATACATTTTGTTCTATCGGTTTTACTGGTGTTGTTACCGCAACAGGAGTATCACCATTATTCAACATTGCAAAACCACGGTTTAACATTTGTGCAGCAATATTCGCACGAACATCTTTGTTTTCAGCACCAAGTACAACAGACATTAAATGATTATTACCACGATGCGCCGTTGCCACCAAAGAATATTTAGACTTTTTTGTATAACCTGTTTTCATACCATCACAGCCGTTATACGAAGTCAACAATCTGTTTCCATTTGTATATGTTTTTCCATTATAAACCCACGACTTGATACCAAAGAAATGCCAATACTGTGGATAATGTTTATACACAGCCATAGACAACAATGCAATATCACGAGCGGTTGACATATGATCATCATTTGGCAGGCCAGACGAGTTTTCAAAATTAGTATTTGTTAAGCCAATTTCACGCGCAACACGGGTCATCAAACTTGCAAAAGATTCTTCTTGGCCACCCTTTAAATTTTCAGCTAAAACACGCGCAACATCGTTTGCACTGTACACTGCCACAGCCTTTATTGCGTCTTCAACACGGATTTTAGAACCCGCAGCCAACCCCAACTTTACAGGTTCTGCATTAGCCGCTGCCTGAGAAACAATTAAATAATCGTCCAAGGCCAAACGCTTGTGTTCCAGCGCATCAAAAGTCAAATACAAAGTCATAATTTTTGTAAGACTTGCTGGATAATTTAACTGATTTGCATTTTCTTGATATAGCACGCGTCCTGTATCCATATCTGCGACCAAAGCTGCACGATACTGAGCTGCATATACATTTGCGCATAAAAACAATCCACATAAAAAAGGAATCATTCTTCTCATAAAAAATATGATAGTAAAAAATTATTTATCTGGTCAATCAATAAATACTATCTGCTAATACTATTAGGTATATGTTGGACACGCAATTCTTTATTAGCTGCATTTATTATGCTTTCGTATTTCTTAATTTTTGCAAAAAATTCTGGGCTATTGGTTTGCAATGCTGGCGATCTACCAAACTTCATTGCAAAAAACATATATTTAACAATATCAGGTTCAGAAATTTTGATACAATTAACCAATTTCTGAAACGCAGTCATATTATCAACCCTGATATAATTAGACAGTTTCTTTACAATATCAACCTGACGTAAATTTAGTTGTTTTATATCATCAATTTTTCCTTCGCGGTCAGCAAACGATGGTATATCTATAACTTTACCGCCCTTGAAATTTCCAGGGTGCGCATCATGTATTTCTATACCCTTGGTTATGTATGTAAAAAACAACTTTTCCATCGCTTCTTCAAAGCTACGGTTTGTATCTTTTTCAATAAAATCAGATAAAACCCAAGAATATTTACGACCTTTGTATTCAAATACAGAACCAGCATATGTGCGATTCAATAAATTCTTGGCACGTCTTTGCACTGGTATAACTTCTAATTCTCCAAAAGCTGATGAATTACGATTTACTTTCAAAGCAAATGTTTCTGAACCTATTGAGATTTTATAAACACTCCCCACAGAACCACTTGCGATATATTGTAATTGCACAGGCTGACCAAATAAATTTGGCGCACTAAGTTTTATTTCTTTTGAATATGTCCAATTTTCTAACTTTGAATGAAAATCTATCGCAATTTTATTTACAAATTCATTAAATTCTTTTGTTGCATTTCTAATATCCGCCATATCAATAAACTTGAATAGTTGCGGCGGCAAACTTCCAATAAACTTATGAATTTTGCGATTAAATGTTTTCATAACTTTGGCTTTTATTGTACCCCATCAAATTTGATGGGGCAAGTTTTTAATATTCTTGATACCAACCTAAACCAGCTAAATACAAAGCTTTTTGAATATTTGGTTGCACACTGTTAATGTTGCTACTAGCCAACACATTTCTTTTAACAGCATCTTCTACTTGAGCATCTGGTTCTTTACAAAACACCGGTTGACTACTCTGCTCTATCAAATTATTAAATATTGTTTTTGCATGTTCTAATTTGCGAGTTTTAACAGACTTCTCTTTCAAGTTATTTTTAGAATCTTCTTTGACAGATACTTCCAGTTCACAATCCGCAAGTATTGCTTCGCGTTTCAAAGCTTCTATCATGCTTTCTTTTTCAACACCCTTTTGCGCATTCACAACCCATACATCTACTTCTATTGCGTTTCTGCCTGTAGTTGCTTGTCCATGCAATGTTGTCAAATAATAAGAATCCATACCAGTTGGCAAATTATATGCCGGTATCAAATAAGATGCTTGTATTTTATAACTCTGTTTTTTCATTGTAACCTCCTTGTTATCACCACATATTTATATATAATACAAATTATATATTTGTCAATGACTTTCATAAAAAAATACCCCCTAAGGGGTTTATTTTAGAACAAAACTATATTATTTCGTTTTAACTTTACGAAACATACAGGATTTGGAAAATATAGAATAATAATCTGCACCGCCTAATACAACCGGACAATTTTCAGGAGCACATAATTTAGAAAATTTTTGATTATATTTACATCCAAACTCACGTACAGGTTCTGTCCAGCTAATTTCGCCACGAATATAGCGACAAGCAACATTATAAAATTCTTCGGCTGCATTCACATCCATACGACCACGTGTGCGAACAAATTCATTTTCGACATCCGTATATTTAATAACAGTCACACCATAAAACTCACTACCACGAGTTAAATACACACAACCGGTTTCTGCTGTTTTATACCTTTTAACAACCTGAGGATTACGATCCATAACATATTCATAAGAATCAAACATACTAATATCCTTTCACTTGTAAGTCGTAGCCTAGCACTCATTTTTAGGGCTCGCAATAAAAAACCGCCCAAATGGGCAGGGATTTTATTTTGTTTTCTGATTCACAGAGTCTGTAAAATTTATAGTTTTCGCTTTTGTTGCCTCATATTCTTGAGCCTGTGTACGAACTTCCTGTTTTGTAGTTTTTTGTTCTTTATTTGTATTTTGTGTACCACAAACAAGCGCTGTAATAAATCCTGCTACCACCCCAACTGTAAATACAGCAGCAGCAAAATTCTCGCCATTTTTTTGCCACCACTCTTTGCGCTTCAAATATTCACGACATGCCATATCTAGCTCTATTAACTCGTCATAAATAGCTGTATCTTTTGGAGTATATGTTTTGCCATTTATATCCTTGCAATTTATTATATCGCCATAGCTATAAACTGACTTGTAAGGAACACCTGGTTTTGTCTTGCCATAAGTTTGTATTTTTACATTGTCAATATACAAATTATTATAATAAACAGATACTTTGTGTTTTCTGTAATTCTTTTTTAAATATTTGATAAATTCCAATACCTGTGCATCTGACAAATTTGACCAATCATTGGGGATATTTATTTTTTTGTACATCTCAAGCCTTTTATATATTCTTATAAAAAAGAGTATATTATACAATTATCTTTGTAAAGAATTATCTATGTCTATATTTCAGGCTATCTACGAACATTGATGTTTTCGCACTGTCCAACTGTTGTCTGGCGACATGTATTTCTGAGACATCAATTACTTTTTTATTTTGCCTATTTTGCCAAAATGTACATCCTATCATACTGGCATTTACGATTAATACAGAAAGCATCATCGCATATATCAGACGTTCCCCAGACACAGATTCAACGACCGTCGGTTTATAATAAACCCTATGTTTGTTCTTGTTTTTAATTTTCCTATTTCTGGACTTTGGCATCTTATCTGCTTTTTTGATTTATTGTGTCCATATAATTAACAATGCTTGTATTTTGCTTTACCTGTTCTCTCGCAGCGTTTATCTCTGCTTGCTCAATCTGTTTTTGCTCTTTTTTTACATAAGCGACACAAAACATCAAACCTGCAAAGAAAGAAACAGCAAACAAATCTATAGCAATACCTCTAAACTTTTCACCAAGTGATTCTTGTTTATATTTTTTCTCTGGCGCATACTTGTCTTTCATATTTATTTACCTTTTTTTCAACAAAAAAACCACCGAGGGGGTCGGTGGTTCAAATTTTGGTTTTTATATCACAACTGGATTTATTCTGGCGACGACCTACTCTTCCGTGGCTTAAGCCAAAGTACCATCGGCGATACGGGGTTTCCCTGTCTGGTTCGGGATGGAACAGAGGGTGGCTCCCGCTCAATAATCACCAGAATAAATCCAGCGAAC
>JAFZHX010000005.1 GCA_017554665.1 Alphaproteobacteria bacterium | reverse complement strand
GTTGGTGTTTCCAAAGACGATGCAGTAGAAGTAGTTGACTAATAATCAACAGGTTCTTTGAGGTCGGTTCGGGAATAATAAGGCGACAGTCGGAACCTATAACAAAGCAGTGGGGGATTGCCCCATGTGCAGGAAAAGGATTAAAGTTATGATTCAAAATGAAACAGTTATGACAGTTGCAGACAACAGTGGTGCACGTAAAGCTATGTGTATCAAGGTGTTGGGCGGTTCTCATCGTCGTTATGCAACGGTTGGCGACAAAATAGTTGTCGCAATTAAAGAAGCCATTCCACGTGGTAAAGTTCAAAAGGGTACGGTTCAACGTGCGATTATTGTTCGTACAAAGTTCCCTGTAAAGCGTCCGGACGGTTCAATTATCCGTTTTGATGATAATGCGGTTGTTTTGATTAACAAAAACAACTTTGAACCAATTGGTACACGTATCTTTGGACCAATTGCCCGTGAAGTTCGTCGTAAATACGATGTTCAGAAAATCGTGTCTTTGGCACCAGAAGTAATCTAAATAACAGATGGAAGGTCATAAAATGAAAATTAAAAAAGGCGACGAAGTCGTAGTTATTTCAGGAAAATACAAAGGCGTCAAAGGTAAAGTACTGGAAGCACGCCCAGCAGAAGAACGTGTTGTTGTCGAAGGTGTCAATCGTCGTAAGTGGCACATCAAACCAACACAAGAACAGCCAGGTCATATTATTGATCGCGAAGCGCCAATTCATGTTTCCAATGTTGCAATTGTTGATCCAAAAACTAAAAAAGCAACACGTGTTGGTTACAAGGTAGAAGGCGATAAAAAAGTTCGCGTTGCAAAAAAATCTGGTGCGGAAATATAAGTTAATTAAATTGTTGCCCGCTGTTACGGGAACACAACAAAAGGAAAAAAGAAATGCAAAGCAGATTGCGTGAGATTTATGAAAAAGAGATTGTGCCTGAATTGATTAAAGAATTCGGTTACAAAAATTCATTTGCAGTTCCAAAACTGACAAAAATTGTTTTGAATATGGGAGTTGGCGAAGCTGTTTCTGACAAGAAAAAGTTGGATGCTGCTGTTGCTGATTTGACAGCAATTGCTGCCCAGAAGGCAATCAAGACACGTGCGAAAAAGTCTATTGCGACATATCGTTTGCGTGAAGGTCAGGAAATTGGTACTAAGGTTACACTGCGTGGTAAGAGAATGTATGATTTCTTGGATAAGCTGATTACTGTTGCATTGCCACGTGTTAAGGACTTTCGCGGTCTGTCAAAGTCTAAATTCGATGGTCGTGGTAACTATGCGTTTGGAATCAAAGAACATTTGATTTTCCCAGAAATTTCTGTTGATAAAATTGATGCTATCCGTGGTATGGATATCGTTATTGCAACAACAGCAAAAACAGATGATGAAGCACGTGCATTGCTGACTAAAATCGGCTTGCCATTGGTTTTGAAATAATTAAAAGAAGGTAAAAAAAGATGGCTAAATTAGCGTTAATTAATAAACAACATAAACGTGAAAAGCTGGTTGCGCAGTATGCTAAGAAGCGTGAAACAATCAAGGCGAAAATGTCTGTTAATGCGACACCAGAAGAAAGAATTGATGCAATGAAAAAGTTGGCAAAATTGCCACGTAATGCAAATCCAACCCGTTTGCGCAATCGTTGCAGTATTACAGGTCGTTCACGTGGTTTCTCGCGTTTGTTCGGTCTGTGTCGTCAGCAGGTTCGTACAATGGCAAGTGAAGGTAAATTGCCTGGTGTACGTAAATCAAGCTGGTAAAATAAACTAATCCAACTGTGGACAATGCAGTTGTAGAAAACAGTCCAGGGCACGCCCTGGTACATGTAAGGAGTAAAAAAGATGTCATTATCATACCCAATCGGCGATATGATTACCCGCATTCGTAACGGTCAAAATGCAGGTAAAGAAACAATCGTCGTTCCAAACAGCAAATTGCGTGCAGCAGTTTTGTCTGTATTAAAAGAAGAAGGTTTTATTACTGATTTTCGCAAAGAAGAAATTGACGAACATCGTTCAAACTTGGTCGTTGAATTGAAATATGTTGGCGGAAACGGTGCAATTCAGGAAATTTCAGTTGTATCTAAGCCTGGTCGTCGTGTTTATTCCGGCAGTGCAAAAATGCCAAAGGTATTGAATGGTTTGGGTATCGCAATTGTTTCTACACCAAATGGCGTTATGACTGATCACAAGGCGCGCTTGATGAATGTCGGTGGCGAAGTATTGTGCAAGGTTATATAATTAAAGTGAGGATTTAGATATGTCTCGTGCAGGAAAATATCCAGTTAAATTGAATGATGGCGTTACTGTCGCAATTGCTGACAACGCTTTGGTCGTCAAGGGCCCAAAAGGTGAATTGAAATTACCATTGGATACAAAAAATGCTGGCTTGGTAGATATTGTTATCGAAGAAGGTCAGGTTGTTATTAATCCAAAAGATGCAGAAGAAAAATCTTCTCGTACAATGTGGGGAACTATGGCTCGCAATATTCGTAATGCGGTCGAAGGTGTGTCCAAAGGTTTCGAAAAACCTATGTATATGAAGGGTGTTGGTTATAAAGCTTCTGTAAAGGGGGCTCAATTGGTTTTGGTTGCAGGCTATTCCCATGATGTTATCATGGATATCCCGGCAGGTTTGACTGTTGAAATGGGTGCTACACCAACAGAATTCACAGTTAAAGGTATGGATAAATGCTTGGTTGGTCAGTTTGCAGACAAGATTCATAAGGTTCGTAAAGCAGATCCATATAAGGGTAAAGGTATCTTCTATAAGGGCGAAAGAATCCGTCGCAAAGAAGGTAAGAAGAAATAATAATTAACTTTGATTTCCGCTGTTACGGAAATTGTAAAAAAGGGAAAAGAAAATGTTGAAACATTTATCTACAGAAGAAAGACGTACACTCGCGAATCGCGGTGCGTTGAAAAGAAAAAATCCTGGCAAGATTCGTTTGTCAGTTTTCCGTTCTGGTCGCCATATTGAAATTCAGGCGATTGATGACACCAAGGGTCATACAATCTGTGCTGCATCATCAAAAGAAAAAGGTTTTGCAGGAAACGGTTGGAATGTTGCAGGTGCTGAACTGGTTGGCAAAAATTTTGCTGAACGCGTAGTTGCGGCAAAAATTGCTGATAATTGTTATTTTGATCGCGGTGGTTATCGCTATCATGGTCGTGTAAAGGCACTGTGCGAAGCAATCCGCGCAGGTGGCGTTAGAATATAATTTGAATAAGACGGAGTATAATAATGGCACGTTTTGATGATAAAAAATTGCAGACGGATAACTTGGTAGATAAATTGGTTTCTATCAACCGTGTATCTAAGACTGTAAAGGGCGGTCGTAATATGTCTTTCTCAGCATTGGTTGTTGTTGGGGACAAAGCAGGTCGCGTTGGTTTTGGTAAAGGTAAAGCTTTGGAAGTACAGTCTGCTGTACAGAAGGCGACAAAGGCAGCAAAGGCAAAGATGATGCGCGTTCCTTTGAAGGAAGGTCGTACATTGCATCATGATAGTGCTGCGAAGTACGGTGCAAGTAAATTGGTTGTACGTTCTGCTGTTCCTGGTACTGGTATTATTGCAGGTGGTGCGTTGCGTGCGGTATTTGAATGTTTGGGTGTTCAGGACGTTGTTGTTAAATCACAGGGGTCCAATAATCCAAATAATATGATACGCGCTGCTTTCTTGGCTTTCAACAAGATGAATTCGCCAAAAACTGTTGCTGCGCGTCGCGGTAAAACAGTTGCAGAAATCATCGCTGGTCGTGATGGTAAGAAATTAGAAGTTGCAACAGAAGATAAATAATCTGGGCAAAGATAAAATAAACGGAGTTTGAATTATGGCAAAAATAATTGTAAAACAAGTTAAAAGCACTATCGGTCGCCCAGAATCTCAGGTCAAAATTGTAAAGGCATTGGGATTAGGACGTATCGGAAAAACCAAAGAAATCACAGATTCTGAATCTGTACGTGGTATGATTGCCAAGGTTTCTCATTTGGTAGAAGTTGTAAAATAATAAATTAAACCGAGTACGAAAATAATACTTGTTTTCGTGCGACAAAGAACTACATGAGTAGTTATAGGACAAAAGGAAAAAAGAAATGAAATTAAATGCATTGATGGATAATTTGGGTGCACGTCAAAGCGCAGCGCGCGTTGGTCGTGGTATTGGTTCTGGTTCTGGTAAGACAGCAGGTCGTGGTCATAAAGGTCAGAAGGCGCGTAGTGGTTCACGTAAGCAGGCTACTTTCCAAGGTGGTCAGATGCCAATTTTGCGTCGTTTCCCAAAATTTGGTTTCAATAATCCTTTCGCTAAAGAATATGTAACTATCAATTTGGGCGATATCGAAAAATTTATTGCAGCAGGCAAAATCGATGCGTTAAAGGATATTACAATTGATTCTTTGATGGCTGCAAAAATTATCAACCGTAAAATGAGTGGCTTGAAGGTTTTGGCAAAGGGTGAAATTAAATCAGCAGTTAATGTTGTTGCGGATAAATGGTCTAAATCAGCAGAAGCAGCAATTGTTAAAGCTGGTGGTTCTATAAAAAACAACTAAATCTAAAAAAATAATAAGGCATCTAGTATATCTAGATGCCTGTCAATGATTAAGAGTTTGTTCTCATGAAATTCTTGAAAGGCTTTTTCGGTAATCTTAGTGATTTGCAAAAACGTATTTTGTTTACCTTGGGGGCGCTGATTGTTTATCGTATAGGTTCATTTATTCCGTTGCCGGGGGTTAATGCTTCTGCTGTGTTGCATTTGTTCCAAGGTGATAATGGGATGATGGGAATGTTTGATATGTTCAGCGGTGGTTCTCTGTCCCGTATGTCAGTTTTGGCATTGAACATTTTCCCTTATATTTCGGCATCGATTGTTTTGCAATTGTTAAGTGCAACAAGTAAGTCTTTGGGGGAATTACGTAAAGAGGGTGAATCTGGACGTATGAAAATCAACCAATATACACGTTATTTGGCTGTGTTCTTGGCGGTTGTTCAAGGATGGGCGGTTATTCGTGGTTTGGAAATGATGGCGCCAGTTAATGGAATTCCTGCGGTTGTTAATCCAGGGTTTGCGTTTGAATTGTCTGCGATTATTGCATTGGTTGGTGGAACTGTGTTTGTTATGTGGTTGGCAGAACAGATTACTGCACGTGGTATCGGGCAAGGTGCTTCGTTGTTAATCTTTGCTGGTATTATTGCAGAGGTTCCGGGTGGTATCGCGCAATTGATATCTTTGGGTTCTGTTGGTCAGATTTCGCCTGCGATGATTGCGTTGGTAATTGCATTTGTTGTAGGAATTGTTGCGTTGATTGCATTCTTTGAACAGGCGCAGCGTCGTATTCAGATTTTGTATCCACGTCAGGTTATGGCAAATGGGGTTATGAACACCAATGCATCTTATTTGCCAATCAAGATTAATATGTCTGGTGTTATGGGCCCTGTATTTGCATCAAGTATTATGATGTTGCCGGCATTTGTTCAACGCTTTGTTCAGAGTGATAATTTGACGGTTCAAACAATTATGGGATTCTTTACATACGGAACATGGTCATATATCATATTGTTTACGGTTTTGATTGCGTTCTTTGCATATTTCCAAACAGCGGTTATATTCAATTCCGAAGAAACAAGTAATAATCTGAAAAATGCAGGTGGATATATCCCAGGGGTTCGTCCAGGAGAACAGACAATTCATTATTTAGATAACGTGGTGTCTCGTACAACGGCAATTGGTGTTGCGTATTTGATAGTAGTTTGTGTGTTGCCAATTATTTTAAATACGCATGTTGGTATGCCGGTTGCAATTGGTGGTACCAGTGTATTGATTGTTGCAGGTGTGGTTTTGGATACTGTTAATCAGGTTCAGTCATATTTGGTTGCCAAGAAATATAGTGGTGTTATAAAAAAGACACAAAAGAAAGGTCGTTTCCGCGGATAATAAATTTGCGGGGGCAAAACAAGATTTGACTTTTGCTGAATTTTGTATAAAATTATTCAGCAAAATAAAATAGCCCATTGTAAAAACATTGGGTTCGGAATCGGGGTGCTGGGTGGACTTGGTATCCCATAGGTTAAATAAAAAGGAAAAAGAAAAATGGCACGTATAGCAGGTGTTAACATTCCTACGGAAAAGCGCATTGAAGTTGCGTTGCAATATATTCATGGTATTGGGCCAGCGAAGGCTGCACAAATCTGTGAAGCGTTGAAATTAAAAGACGGTTTGCGCGCAAAAGATTTGACGGACGAGGATGTTATCAAAATTTCTAAATACATCGAAGAAAATTTCAAAGTAGAAGGTGATGTTCGTCGCGAAGTTGCAATGAATATCAAACGTTTACAGGACTTGAAGGCGTATCGCGGTATCCGTCATCGTAATCGCTTGCCGGTTCGTGGTCAACGTACACAAACAAATGCTCGTACACGTAAAGGTAAGCGTGTAGTTGTTGCGGGTTCTGCAACCAAGGGTAAATAAAAATTAATATAACGCCGCATCTATGCGCGTTGGGCTGTGGTCATGTAACGTTTGTACACTCCCGTCGCCCAACACACATACCTGCAATGTTATCTTGATTTTTTAATAAGGTAGAGATTAACACCATAGTTAATTGAAGACATCGAAAAGGAAAAAATAAAATGGCAGTAACAAAAGCTAAAAAGAAAGTTGTTAAAAAAGTATCACATGGTATTGCACATGTTGTTGCGACAAATAACAATACACGTATTACAATCACAGACCAGTCTGGCGCTGTTTTGACATGGGCGACCGCTGGGGCTAATAATTTCAAGGGCGCAAAAAAGTCCACACCATATGCTGCAACAATTGTTGCTGATGCAGTTGGCAAGAAAGTCGCCGAAATGGGTATGAAAACAGTTGATGTTTTAATGCGTGGTATTGGTCAGGGTCGTGAATCTGCTGTACGTGGATTGGCAAATGCTGGTCTGATTGTGCAGTCCATTACTGATACAACACG
>JAFZHX010000031.1 GCA_017554665.1 Alphaproteobacteria bacterium | reverse complement strand
AGGACGTACATCGCCACCCAGTGCAGACAAATGTGTGTGTGCCAATATGTTTTGTACCAATGTGCCTGTCTTGTTTCCCGCAGAAGGGTACATAACAACACCACGTGGTTTGTTGATTACAATAATGTCATCGTCTTCGAACAAAATATCTAAATCAAAGTCAGAAGAAATATTATCAGTTGCAACTTCGGTTTGTATGTCTGGAATTTCAACGATGAATTCATCGCCGATACGAATCTTTTCTGAAAATTTTACAGTTCTTTCGTCTTTTCTTTTTACATCAAATTTTTGAATTTCACTGCGTGAAAATTCTGGCATATTGCTGGACAAGTATTTATCCAAGCGTACAATTTCATCTGTTTCAGATACTGTAAATTCACGAATTTGTACCATAAATTTTACCTATATTCTTTCCAGTCTGGGCCAACAGTACAGTCGGACATATCAATAGTTAAATCGCGCCCCTTGTTTGATATAGGGCAAGTTAATATTCCCGTAGTTGTTGCATCATCAGCATCCCGAGATGCATATCTGTATGCGAATTTTATTTCTTGTGGAGCAGCGACACAAGCGATACGAATATGTTCGTGATTTTGTCCGTTTGGTCCAATCCAAACGCGTACACCTGTGCCTAAACCATAACAAGGAAAACCATCAAGATAGTACAAGACGATACCCTTTTTTACTAGTTTTGAATCAGGTATAAAAGCACCACGATATTCAGAAAGACTTAACCCTGTTACGGCTTCCCAGTCAGTGCTAGTAGAAAAAATACTAACTCTTGGTTGAGTAGTGTCAGCAGAAAATGCTGTTTGTGAAGCTAGCATACCAATCAAAGCAAATAATATTTTTTTCATTTTTTATCCCCCTGTGGTATATCCAAGTTTAATAATTTTGCAGAAATCTTTTTTACCCCATTAGGTTGTGGTGCTAAAATATGATTAAATTCTACACTGGCACCGGAATCAAGCAGAGTTGCCGATGGCATAAATTTTTGTTGTGTTAATACCTTGTCGTTTTCGTCTGTTGAAACAATCAATAAATCTGGCACACCGTAAATTTGATCGGATACATTTGTAACAGTTCCTTTGACGACGATATGTGTAACCCCACTGTCATCTGTTGTGGTTGTTATGCCGGATATAGAAGCAACCAAAGGACCTTGGGCGGCTTGTTTTGCTTGATGTTGAGTAATAACCGCGATTGTAAAGATTATTGCGGACAGCAATGCGCATAATGATGCAAAGAACATCAGCCAAGCATTTTTGCGTGGTGCAGCAGCAACTTGCCAAGTATAGCCACAAATTGCACATTTAACAGGTGTGCTTGGCATGTTGTCGATATCGTATTCTGTTTTACAAAAGTCGCATTTTATTTTCATGTTTATATCTATACCATAAATTATTGTAATTGCAAATTTTGATATTTCTCACGAACCTTGTCTTGGATTTGTAAGATTGCGTTCATAAAGTCGCCAACAGTTGCGTTTTTATTTGCAGCAACAGCTCCGAAAATTTGGCCTGTATGTGTAGAAGAATCGCCTTCGGTATTACTTGCAAGAACAGCCATTCTATTAAGCTCGACAAATGAAGCGTCTGAAAATTTAGCTGTTTTAGAATCAGCATCCCAGAAATAAGAAGAATCGTTCGAATCTGCTATTTTATTATATACATGTAATTGCGGAGTTACCGAGCCGGCAAATCCAACTGTAACAAACATCGCATTGACGCGTCCGCCAGTCATGTCTAAAGATTGATTAATTTTCAAAGTTGCAGCCTTGTTATTTGCGTCGATAGATAAGCCACCCAAAGTCAAATTTGAAACCCATAAGTTGTCAGCATTCAAAGAAGAAAATTTTGCTGTATCTGCTAATGAAAAATTGCCAGCTACTTCTATCGTTTTCGAATCAGAAGAGATCATGCCAGCAACGACAGCATATTCACTGTTATAAACATTAGTGATGTTTGTACGGTTTTGGAAAATTAAATCACGAGTTACTATTTGTAAAGAAGAAATAGATTCTGAAAAATCTGCATATTCTGCATTTAAAAACTTTGCGCTTATGATATCGTGTCCTGCAAGATTAAGTGCTGATAGCATTTTTGCATCGTCTTCATTATCAGAAGGCATGCGCCACAAATACGAAGCACTGTTATTTTTAACTTTTGTTGTTTCTATGATCCCGTTTTTAATGCTTGTTCCCAAATCAATAGTGTCTGTATGCCAAGCTCCAAAAGATCCATAAGCTTGTGTGCCGTCAATAAATCCCATAGAGCCACCAGACAAGTTTACGATTTGTCGTGTGCGTATTGGAGATATGTCATCCGAAGCGCGAACTACAATACCCTGCAAAGAAGTTCCTGTTGTGGAATCAGAAGCTTTTAGTATTCGAAGTTGATATTTGTTGTTACCTTGTTCAAGTACGGAATCTGGCAGTCCATAAGGAATCAATTCTTCTAGTGTTACGCGTGTTATATTTTTGCCGACAGTTTTTAACAAAGCTTCGCGATTTTCGATGATATGTCTTTCTAATGCTTGTTGTATTAAATCCATTTGATTTGCTATCGCAATGTTTTCTGCTTTTTCGATAGCTTGTTTTTGGTATTGGAACATAAAAGGTATGATAACAGCGGCCAGTGCAACACTCAGCATCAATTCTACCAGCATGCTACCGCGTGAATTATTTTTTTTATCAAAGAAATCCATTGAATATCCTCCGGTTTTACCATTTGATATTTTTGGAACACCACCGCGTTGAGCAATTTTTTGTAGAATTTTTGGGCCAACCATACCAGCTATACAAGCAACTGTTCCAAATGTATTAAAAATACCACTAGTTATATT
>JAFZHX010000030.1 GCA_017554665.1 Alphaproteobacteria bacterium | reverse complement strand
TGTAAATGTTCCACCCGGACAGTAATAACCTGCAGTACATGTCGTACATGTTTCACTGCTCGCTGCTAAATACTTACCTGCTGCACATGTAATTGATTTTGCTGTCCAACGGGCATACAGTGTTGTATTTGCCGCCTTGTTCCAAGCACGTGCAGACGCACCAGCAGCTGTATAATACTGTGTACCACCACTTGTCGCATCATACCAACCAGCAAAGGTATAACCTGTGCGCGTTGGTGCAGTTGTGCTAATAGCTGGCATTGCACTGCCATAGGTCGCAGTTACATTTGCACTTTGTCCACCACTACCACCATTTACATTAAAGGAAATCGTATATGTATTTGCTGTCCATTTTGGGAACAGTGTTATAGAATCTCCAGAAGCAAAGCTATTATATGTTACAGTATCAAACAGATTTGCACCCGATGCAATAGTAGGATTAATATCACAGGCAGTAACTCCCGTACAGCCCCAACCAGCAAATGTATAACCTGTTCTAGAATAAGTATTTGCTGGCGCAAAACAATCGGTACCCGTAGTACAAGATGTCGGAGATGTTGGAGCAGAACCAGTAACACCAGAAACGCCATTTGTACCATAGTTAATAGGCAAAGTATGAGCAACACAAGCCGTGCTAGTTACATAAGTACCAGTAGAACTTTCACTGTCAAAATAACCACCATCACATGTACACTTCGATTGGCCTGCTGCGCTACCCGAATGTTCAGGACACGCGTTAATTCCCTGTGCTGAGCCAGTATATGTAAATGTTCCACCCGGACAGTAATAACCTGCAGTACATGTCGTACATGTTTCACTGCTCGCTGCTAAATACTTACCTGCTGCACATGTAATTGATTTTGCTGTCCAACGGGCATACAAAGTTTTAGCTGCACTAAATGCTGTCGTCTTACCTGTATTTATAGCACCCACAGCATCGATAATTTGAGTACCCGTACCTGTCTTGTTCGTCCAAAAACCTCCAAAATTATAACCTGTAAGTTTTGGAACAGTTGTCAACTTTGATATCGTTGTCGTCGCAGTAGAATTTGAATACCAACCATTAGCGTACTTCAAATATATAGCCGCCGGCGACACATTTGTTGTAGCAGCAGTTCCAGATGTCGCAGATGAAGACGCGTATCTTTTTGCATCAAAAGTAGCTTTTATCACTTTTGGTGTCCAACGGGCATACAAAGTCGCATTTGAAGCCTTGTTCCAAACACGTGCAGACGCACCAGCAGCCGTATAATATTGTGTACCGCCACTTGTCGCATCATACCAACCAGCAAATGTATAACCTGTCTTGGTTGGGGCTGTGGTGCTAATAGTTGGCATTGCACTGTCATATGTCGCAGTTACACTTGCAGTTTGACCGCCACTACCACCATTTGCATTAAAGGAAACTGTATATTTATTAGGAGTATATAGAGCAGAAGCTATAATCAGCAAATCAGCATGTCCACTTTGTATTCCACCAGCCAAATCTTCACCAGGATAATAACGCGAACAAGCAAAAACATTTAGATCATCACAAACTTCCCAAGCATCAAAGGTATACCCCGTCAAAGAACAGGAAACAGGTGCTTCTGTTGGCAAAACACAGCTAGAAGAAGAGCATGCAATCGAAGCCGGCGCAGTTCCTGAACCGACACCACAATTAAAAGACATCGTCGCAGTAGGCACCACTGATGCACCATAGCTAGCAGCAGTAACAATAACCTGCCCTGCTTCATCTGCAACAGCCCATTCAAGAAAGTCACACAAGTCAGAACTCAAAAGGCCTGTAACGCCCGCATAATTTTCACTCCAACTTAATATCTCATACCCTTCACAAACAGTCGGTATTGTTATTTGGTCACCACAAACAGGACTTTGGTCATCTACCAGCACAATACCAGACACCCCCTCAGGATAGCTGCCATTTTTACACTTAAATACGATTTCTAACGAAGAACCACCAGCAAACGCAAAATTTGACGACAAGGCCACCGTGCAAAAAACAAATAATGCACTTAACAAACGCTTTATATGCTTACAAAACCCAAGCATTCCTGACCTTTCCTACAACTTCTACTTAACGTATGACAAAATGTTAATATAGAAAAAACCTACTATCAAACAAAACTTTCGCCTTTTTTTGCGTTTTTTGGGAATTAAATTTCTTGACAATGAAAAAGACCTGAATTCTGCGGCTTACAATGTATATACAGACTTTTTTTGCATAAAAAAAAAGCCCAAAAATCCGGCATTTTTTTATTCGTTTTTTTGTGCTTTTTTTCACACATTTTACCCAATTTTTCAAGCACAAAAAAAACACTCCCCATTAATCACAGAGCAAGTTACAGAATTTCAAGTTATTTTTTTGCACTTTTTTCAGCAACTTATAAATAATGTTACTTGACACCAGTATTTCCGCGCCTTTGCGGGACTTTTTAATCACAAAGAAAAATTAAGCTAAAAAAATAAAAAACTAACAAAAAATCCCCAAACGGGGATTAAATTTTATGCGCAACCACGAAACCCAGTTGCAACAATAAACATTTCTACACTATCTTTTCGTGATGAAGGCGGTTTCATATGATGCACAGATTCAAAATTTTCTTTAATTTGCTTTAACAAGTCATTAGTTGTACCACCTGTGAACGATTTACAAACAAATGTCCCACCTGGCTTTAAAGCACGCAAAGCAAAATCAAAAGCATACTCTAACAACACCATTTGACGAATATGATCTGTTTTTTTATGACCAACCGTATTTGGTGCCATATCAGACACAACCACATCAACTGTACCATGTCCATATTCATCTGCAGGCAAGCCCAATTTTTCATTCAGCCAATCCAAAGCCGCATCAGATGTAAAATCACCCTGATATGTTTCAACACCAACAATCGGAGATATTTCTAATAAATCCATCGCAAAAATTCGTGTTTTTGGGTATGTTCGTGCAATATATTGCGACCAAGAACCAGGCGCAGCGCCCAAATCAACAACAACTTGACCATTGCGCAAAAACTTGAATTTCTCGTTCATTTCAATCAGCTTATATGCAGCACGCGCGCGATAGCCCTCTTTTTGTGCCTTTGCCACATATGGATCAGCCGCCTGGCGCTGAAGCCATGCGACCGAAGATTTTTTTGCAGCAATTTTTTTATTTAATATCTTCATCTGCCGTTACGACCAGTGATTTCAAATTGTTACTTGTTTTTTATACCTTGTTACCTTGCCTTGGAATTAACAACGCATAGATATGCCTGCAGTGCATTTTTAGGTGCCTGATCGATATTAATATATTCTAAAGACGCACCCACAACCGGCACACCTATAAATCGACATGAAGGCAAACGATAAAATGACGTATCTGTCTGAACATTATAAATCACAATACGCTTGCCATGCACACCGTACAGTGGTTGCATTTCTTTTTCTACCTTAACAATACATCCTAAATCTGACATTGATATTATTTCGCCCCTGGGAAACCACCCTGTTGCATTCTTTGCATAACGGCCTCCATTCCGCCCATACGCTGAATCATTGCCATTTGCTGTTTCATTTTTGTATATTGCTTAATCATATGTTCGACTTCACGAACAGTACAACCAGCAGTTTCGGCAATACGAGCCTTGGCATTAGCAAAAATCTTTTCTGGTTCTGCACGTTCTGCGGCAGTCATCGCTTCTAAAATTTTAATCTGAGCATCAACACTACCATCTTTGATTTTTTCTTTCATAGCATTAACAGCGCCACTCATACCTGGGACCATTTTCAACAAGCCACTAAAATTGCTCATCTTTTTAATCTGCTTCAACTGAGTCAACATATCATTCATATCAAATTGACCAGACATCATACGCTGTGCAGTTTCTTTCATACCTGGCGACATTTTATCTGCGCCCAATTCTTTTTCTGCAGCTTTGACATCAGCATCTGTAATATTTTCTACAGCAGCTTTAGCTTTCTTTTTTCCGAAACCAAACATACATTACTCCTTTGTTTTGTTTTTTATCTTAATATCTTTCCCTGGTTTTTCCAAATACTTTTTTAAGTATTGCCCTGTCTTGGAATTTTCGCATGCGGCAATATCTTCCGGTGTTCCTGCAGCTATCAACTGACCGCCACCAGCACCACCGCTTGGTCCTAAATCAATAATCCAATCCGCAGTTTTAATAACTTCCAAATTATGTTCAATAACAATAACTGTATTTCCCTGATCTACCAGCTCGTGCAATACGGACAACAACATCTTAATATCTTCAAAATGCAATCCCGTAGTAGGCTCGTCCAAAATATAAATAGTTTCACCAGTGCTACGCGCCACCAATTCTTTTGACAGTTTAATACGTTGCGCTTCACCACCTGACAAATCTAATGAACTTTGTCCCAATTTAATATAGTCCAAACCAACCCGTTTTAACAATTCTAGTTTTCTTGCAATTTTTGGAACATTTATAAAAAATCTATACGCTTCTTCGACAGTCATATTCAACACATCCGCGATTGATTTTCCTCTGTACTTAACCGCTAATGTTTCTTCATTATAGCGCGAACCACGGCAACAATCACATTCGACATAAACATCTGCCAAAAAGTTCATTTCTATTTTTATCTGACCATCACCCTGACAAGCCTCGCATCGACCACCCTTGACATTAAAAGAGAAGCGACCGGCACCATAACCACGAGCTTTTGATTCTGGCAAACCTGCGAAAAAGTCGCGGATATCTCCGAACACACCGGTATATGTTGCCGGATTACTACGAGGGCTACGACCAATTGGCGACTGGTCAATATCTACAACCTTATCAATATGTTCCATACCACGAATTACATCGTGTTTTCCTGTTTCAATCTTTGAATTATACAGCGCACGCATCAACGCAGGATACAATGTATTTAACAACAAAGTAGACTTTCCTGACCCCGAAACACCTGTCAATGCAATAAATTTACCCAACGGAAATTCAACAGTTATATTCTTTAAGTTATTCTCACAAGCACCATGCACAACAATCGCCTGTCCATTTCCATCACGGCGCTTTTTCGGCAATTCAATCTTGCGTTTTCCGGCCAAATATTGCCCTGTAATCGAGTCTTTATTTTTTATAACTTGTTCCGGTGTACCACAAGCGATTACATTGCCGCCATTTATACCTGCACCGCGTCCAATATCAACCAAATAATCTGCAGTCCGCATTGCATCTTCATCATGCTCAACTACGATTACTGTATTATCTTTATCGCGCAACATTTTTAATGTATCTAGCAACTTGTCATTATCACTTTGATGCAAACCAATCGAAGGCTCGTCCAACACATACAAAACACCAGACAAACCACTACCTATCTGAGAAGCCAAACGAATTCTTTGCGCTTCGCCACCTGACAAAGTCCCCGCCATACGCGACAAAGTCAAATACCCCAGACCAACATTTTGTAAAAAGTACAATCTGTCTGTAATTTCACGCAAAACCATGCGCCCTATTTCATTATCTTTGCTGGACAGATGTTTTGGCAAGTCTTGAAACCAGCGCAAACAGTCATCAACAGGCATATCGCAAACATCCATAATATCTGCACCATTTATGCGCACGCACAAAGCATGAATATTTAAACGCTTCCCATGACAAGCTGGGCACGGCTTTGCAGATTGATACTTTGACAATTCTGCGCGCATTGCTTCTGATTCTGACTCTCTCCAGCGACGTTCTATATTTGGAATAACTCCTTCATAAGGCTTTTCATACACAAATCCGTTCCAATTGATTTTAACAGGTTTGTCCCCGCTGCCATATAGAACCAAATCTTTCTGTTCTTGCGTCAATGTATGCCAAGGCTTTGATAACGGAAGCTTGAAAGCTTTATGCAAAGCATCTAACAAATGCTCAAACTGACTAAGCATTCCGCCACGCGACCAAGGCGCAATAGCACCCCCAAGAATAGTTTTTGTTGGATCCGGCACAACCAAATCAGGCGACATATTAAGCTGAACACCCAAACCATCGCAGTTCTGACAAGCACCCATCGGAGCATTAAAAGAAAACAATCTTGGTTCTATCTTTGGAACGGTAAAACCACTAACTGGGCAAGCATAACTTTGCGAATACAAAGTATCTTCATTTGTATCAAGCCTGCGAACAATCACAGACCCCGGAACCAAACGCAAAGAGCCTTCAAACGAAGAATACAAACGGGAACGAAATTCTTCTTCATCTGCATCACTATTTGGCATTTGAAGTCTATCCACAACAACAAAAATATTATGTTTTTTATTTTTATCCAACACAGGCACAGCACTTAAATCTACAATTTCGCCATCAATAATTGCGCGCTGATATCCCTGTTTTACCAAAAAGGCTAATTCTTTACGATATTCGCCTTTGCGTTCACGCACCAGTGGTGCCAAAATAAATATTTTAACCCCTGCTGGAATCTTCATTGTCCAATCGACCATTTCCGCAATAGTCTGTGATTTAATCGGCAATCCTGTTACTGGCGAATGAGGCACACCAATACGAGCCCACAACAAACGCAAATAATCATAAATCTCTGTAACAGTTCCAACTGTCGAGCGTGGGTTTTTTGATGTAGTTTTTTGTTCAATCGAAATCGCGGGTGCTAATCCCTCTATTAAATCAACATCTGGCTTTTTCTGCATATCTAAAAACTGACGAGCATAACTGGACAACGACTCTACATATCTGCGCTGTCCTTCGGCATATATCGTATTAAATGCCAATGAAGACTTACCTGAACCGGACACCCCAGTAAAGACCACCAACTTATTCTTTGGTAAGTCCAAATCAATATTCTTAAGATTATTTTCGCGCGCGCCACGAATTTTAATAATGCTTGCCATAGTATTTTTAGATATAGAAAAAATATTGAAAATTTCAATACAAAGGGCGAAACTTTTCGCCCTTTATGAAACAGTTCTTATTTCTTAGCCATCAGACTCTTAGGCGACAATGAAATACCTGACTTTCTGGCATGATCTGCACCTGCATCAGGAACCAACTTGCCATTAACCCAAATATCAATTCCGCCAGCATTGCCAAATGTAGCCTTATATTTATCGCCTGCTGGGACATAATAAACATCACCTGGAACCAAGACACGGCTGAACACTGTATTACCACGACCATCTTCAACCTTGACCCAAGATTCTTGTGCTGCCTGTAACACGACATCCGCACTATCACGATTATCTGTACCAAAGCGTTCACGGACAGGCAAGTTATAGTTTTCTGTCTTTACTTCTTCAACAACTACTTCATTATCATTTGCGGGCTTTACTTCCGCTGTATCAGACGACAAAGTAGCAATCAAAACAATTGTCAAAATGATAGCCAACAACGCACCTGCAAACCATTGCCAATGCTGATAAATAAACTGATAGCACTTCACAAACAGAATTTTTGCCCAGTGTTCTTCTTGTTTAATACTTGGCATAGCGCAAGAAGAAACATCTTCATCATCTGTAGCACAATCGCTAATCAAACCCATTTCTTTCTTAATTTTTTCAACGATTTCATTTGGATCCAAGCCTAATTCCATCGCGTAATTACGTGCAAACCCCAAAACATATACGGTTTCTGGAATTGCATTATAGTTACCGCTTTCCAATGCTTCCAAGAATTCTTCACGAATACATAACTGTTTTGCAATAGTTGGAATTTCGCGCTTACGACGACCAGTTGTACGTGCATTATGCAACATTTCACCAGCAGTCATTTCTACAGGTGCTTCAACAATAGCTTCTGTTACTTCGATTTCTTCTGTCATGGTATAAACCCCCAAAAATAAGAATTAATTTTCCTAGATAATACCCCAAAATTCTTGAATTGCAACCTTTAAGACATTGCTATCTGTTATTTGATTAACTTTTATACGAAATTCAGAAGAATTCTTCATTCCAGCACTATACCAAGCCGCATGTTTTCTGAACATTGGCACAGCTGCTTTTTCACCATAATATTCCAACGCATATTCCAAATGACGCATCACAACAGCACCCACATCTGCAGGTGGGACACCACCGGTAATTTCCGACAAAATCCAAGGTTTGCCCATCAAACCACGACCAACCATTGCGCCACTGTACCCCAACGATTCGGTTTTTTTCAAATCTTCTGCTGTTGTAATATCCCCATTTGCAATAATTGGAATCGGACTATTTTGAATAACAGGCAATCTGGCTGGCCCCACATACAGTTGAGAACGCGTTCTGCCATGCAAAGTTGCAAAACGAACCCCACAATCACCAGCAATACGAATTAAGTCTGCCCAATCTTGATGTTGCTCATCCCAACCAAGTCTAGTTTTTATCGAAACAGGTATCTGCACAGCACGCACAACAGCTTCCATAATTCTTCCAGCCAACGCGTGATCTTGCATTAAAAAAGCACCTGCCCCGGCACGGGTTGCCACTTTTGGAACAGGACATCCCATATTAATATCAATCCATTTTGCGCCATTATCTTGCAATATGCGCGCAGCTTCTGCCATCAAATCAACATTTGCGCCAAAAATCTGAGCGCCAACATTTCCTTCACCTGCATAATTATCAAAATTACGCAGACAGTTTTTATGCGCCCCCGCCAAAGAATGACACGATATCATTTCAGTTACCAAAGGCGCATCAGGTGAAAACTCACGAATGATGCGTCTAAAAGGCTTATCTGTAATTCCAGCAAGCGGTGCAGCAAAAATTTGATTCTTAGTAAACATTTGTGATATAATGACACTTATGAAGGAAAAAATCAAAAATTTATTTAGCTTTCTTGGCCGTGCTTGGTCAGGTAGCATTCGTGGCAAACTTGGCATTTTATTGGCCATAATCGCCTCATTCTTGTTTATCGGCATCTTTTGTGGGAATGTTAGTGTCCAGCGCGTTGGGCTTAATATATGGCATTTGAACAAAGCGCAAGAGCAGTTAGATGCAGAAACAGAAGCCCTAAAAGGAATTCAACACCATATCCAATTATTACAAAACTATAGCCCCGATTACATAAATGAACTGGGGCTAAAGTACTTAAACATTGGTGATCCACAGGTTAAAATCCTGCGTTATTAATTCAAAACATAGATTGTTCCGTTCAGGTATAATGCAAAACACATCCATAAAATATATGGCCACACCAAGTACGCGGCAGGCTTGCTAATTGGTTTGAACGCATAAGCCATCCAGACTGAAATACCCAGCAAAACAATCAAGCAAAATACAGAAGCTGCGACCATATGCAACCCAAAGAACAAATAAGTCCACAGCGCATTTAATACCATTTGAACAACAAATAAAGTATAAGCTTTGGTTTTGTTTTGTCTTGTTTTTGTATTATCCATAATCAAGAACAATGCAATACCAAGCAAAAAATACAAGATTGTCCAAGCGACCCCGAACATCCAACCTGCAGGTGTCAAACTAGAGTTATTTAACGCATTATACCAAACATCGTTACTATGAGATGGTGTAAACATCACCCCAAAAATCCCTGGCAAGAAAGAAATAAAAATAGCCAGAATAAATTTAAAAAATCTTTTCATATTGTGCCTCCTTTTGCTCAAAATTATAGCACCACTTTTTTCACCCCGCACTAGGAACAATTGCCAATAAAAAACCGCCCTTACGGACGGTTGAATTTCTGGCACGCCCTACAGGATTGTAATTCCCATACAAGCTATCGCTTTATGGGCCCCTTTCGCCTTCGGCTCGAACCACAGCTTCTCATCCAAGTTCGTGCAACAAAAATTAAACCGCCCTTACGGACGGTTGAATTTCTGGCACGCCCTACAGGATTCGAACCTGTGACCTGCAGATTAGAAATCTGATGCTCTATCCAGCTGAGCTAAGGGCGCAACACTGGTATATTTTATACTATTTTTTTTAAATTTCAAGCCACAAAAAAAGGAGCCATATTCGGCACCCCATTTTCAATCTATAACTTTGTTTTTCAGCCTTGTTATTTCTATAAACATATAAAAATCAACCGCAGCATATATCAACAGCAAAATAGCTAACAGCACAACACCTATTACCGCACCTTCCAGTGGAAAAAACAACAACGAAACCGCAATCACCAGCAATATAATTGACAAAATCAAATTAAATACATAATAGCCAAATCTTGCACGAGTCATATTTATCGCAAACACCAAAGAATTGACTGCATAAGCAATAAACAACAAAACAAATAAATACATCATGCCGATAATAGACCCCAACGGATATGCAAAAAACAGCACTCCCAAGATGATATTTACCAAGCCAAACAAAACATCCTGCCAGCCACCACCATATTCATGAGAAGCAACCAAGCCAGACACAACTCGATAAAACCCTATTAACATCAAAGCGCCAGCAAAAACGATAGTAATTACAGATAAAAAACCAACAGGTTTTATTAGCATAAACACACCAAACAATGCGAAAAGAACTGTTTCAAACAGCAACATAGGGGCACTTTTATCATACAGTCGTTGTACTTTCGCCTTAATAAAATCTGAATCAAAGGTCATTTTTTTAGTTTTTTTCTGCTGTGTCATCTCACACCTCCTATTTATACAGCAAATTATAAATTACATTATTCTATTTATAAATATTAATGATTTCCTAAAAAAACGTTCCAAACACTTTGGGATTATTTTTGTCTTTCCAGTGCATCTTTTAACATTTTCACATACGGAGCAACTCGCCCATCTGTCAAAGACAATGTTTTACCATCTTGCGTAAAATATAAGCATTTGTTGCAAGTTTTCAATGAAACTTTATTAGGAACTGCCACCCCCTTGACCTTGCAAATATACCCAATAGCATCATCGACAGTTTTAATAGAGTTTTCAACTTCCAGGGGGATTATAATTTCAAAAGCCTGCTCTACTTTCATAATAAGCTCTACCATATCCAAAGAATCTAATTGATTAGACAATGTTGCAATGGCTTTATCTATATCCGCTTCTGACATTTTTGACTGATTATCATATCTATCATCAGCAAGCAGTTGTTCACCCAACAATCTAAGAATAGTAGACTTAACATTTTTATATGCCATAGCCTCTTTCGTACTTCTTATCTCCAAAGGATTTTTTGCACCTGTTGACACAGTTTGACCATCAAATTGATAAGCAGAATTATTGTTTGCAGGTGTTTTTTTATCAGCCATTTACATTACCCCCTGTAGTATAGCCATACAACATGTTAGCACAGCGCTAAAAAGAGTCAACACCCACTTTATTCAAATCAAAACGGCAACACGCACTCGACTTAATACCAAATCAATTTTTTCTATCAATTCTGCATCTGTCATTTTGCGGTCCCAGTACTACTATTGCTTATATTCAGACGCAAGTTTAGAATACATCCACCTATCCGTAAAAGTGCCATCTGGTTGCATTTCAGCCTGTCTATCTATCCCATCAAGATGATATCCATCTGCTTCAATAGACTTCTTTGAACGAACATTAGCAGGCATAATTTGACGACAAATACGATTTACTCCTAGTTTTTCAAACGCCAGTTGTTCTAAACACTTATGTATTTCCTGATTAAATCCGTTTCCCCAAGCAGATTTTACCAACCAAACTGCGGCGCATCTGATTGTGCTTGCGCCTTCAATATAATGAAGTCTTTGATATCCTATAAATTGAACATCATAAAAAATATAATAAGCACACCCCGTCTTTGATTCAAAATCCAATTTTATACGCTGCAAAGTTTCTTCCAAAGACTCTGTCATATGCGAATTATGAGTAACAGTAAACCACACATATTTAAAATCATCAGGGTTTTCATTTTTAACTGCATTCCATACAATTTCTGCGTTTTCCATTGTAGGTTCCAAGATACGCAACTCTAATCTTTCGTTTTTTTGATTTTGCTTAAAAATTTCAAAGAATTTTTCCATAAAAGCACCCCTTCAACAACAATACTATACCTTAAAAAAACCAAACATTTTATCTGCTTTTTCTAGTTCTTGCTTCTCCAATAACTCTTATTTCATCATCCCCTACTTCATACTTAGCAGGATTATATTTAACCTTGCGTGGTCGCCTTGCATTTTTTTCTCTTTTATATACAGCCCCACCAACAACCCTTATTTCATCATCCCCGATATCTTGTTCAGAACGGAATTTCATAAAATTTAATAGCTTTGATATCGCTCGTTGAAACTTTGATACTTTTTTGTTTTTCATTATCAACCCTTTTAGCAATAATTATATCACAAAAGAAACAAACTAACAATTGGCAAATACCCAACAAACACTAACAAAAGAAGCGTATTTTATACCGTTTTTTTGTCCAAAATTTCTTGTGCCATTTGTTTTATCTCGGCACCAGTCAGGTTAATATCATTTGTTCCAAGTCTTTGTTCCTGAGAGTTATCTATAATATCGCGCAAAATTGCAAAGTGTTCTCGTTTCAATTTTTCAAAATAATTTTTCGCAACATCCGTATAACTTGGTCTAAGCTCCCAGTTTTTGTGTGTAGAATCAACATAAATGTAATATGCATAAGACACAAACCAAGTACGTCCAATTGTATTCAGCATTCTTCGAATATCACCCGTGCACATAGTTACATTATAGCCTAACTCTTGCACCCGATCCAAGAAAGCACCCCAACAATCTCTTATCTTAGCCCGTCTTGCACCTGTTACAGTTCCCCAGCTGATATTCACAACATATCGCACACCATTTAACACAATAGGATTAGACATATCAAACCTGTGTGGGTAAACGCTTACATCAGGATTTCCGTCCATTTCGACTACTACATCACGCCAATATCCCAGCTTGCCGTCCTTCGGTCTGCGAATATCATTAAACGCATCATCAATTTTCTTAAAGTCAGTAATATTGTTAGAATCAACCCAATCATGCACAATCTGTGTTACAAGCTGACTCATTGGCAAATCCTGTCCCCTGCGCTGATTAGCCGGGTTATACCAATCATATTTAATACGACCTTCTTTAACCTCACCTTCTGCTGCAGTATTATTATTTTCTTGTTTTTTATCTACAACTTCATGTTGTTTAAGATCTTCAATTTTTTCTTCAAATTCATCACTTTGCAAAAGGTCTGCTATGACATATCCATCGTCTGCAACAATATTTAGATTTGCACCCTTGGCTTTTAGCATTTTGACAATATCAATCCAACCGTATTTCATAGCCAGCATTATTGCACTATATCCATATTCAAAATCACTATAAGAACAATCGTCAAAACTACCTTGGTGCGATAGCAAAACAGCATCTATATCTACCAATTTTTTATCCACCAAATATTCAAGCTTTTTTATTGATAAATTTACATATTCGACATATTTAGATCTTGAATCAACACGCACCTGATTATGAGCCTTGGCAAACAATTCGCGCACCAACAAATCAGGCTCTGGACGAACACCAGAATCCAACAAAATTTGCAAGCAATTTTCGCTAATACCATTATCACGCAATACGGCTAAAAACAAATCGTACTTTTGACTATATGAAACTTCACCGTTTTCCAGGCATTTTTTTACATATTCTTCTGTTATCACAATTGAAGACTTATTATTAACAAGATTTACATTTGTTTTATCTTGTTTTGACTCCAACATATCGATAATTTTATTCACTTGCTCTTCAAATTCAGCTTCAAATTCCTCTAATTTTTCACGATTTTTACAAGCTCGATTATATTTCTGTTGTAAATCTACAAAAAAATGCGTCAGTTTAGGTTCACCCTTCATATTTTCTGCCAAAATTTCTGCAGCCTTTAATACATTAGGATAAGACAAAATAAAATCTTCCATACCAATTTCTGTTATAACAAAGGTCAACATTTCTAATAGCGGGCAACGACCAAACTCGTTTTGACAATCTGGACTTGCGCCAGATTTTAACAGGAACATAATAAAATCAACATCAACAGTTCCTGAACGCACAGCTTTGAACAAAGACTTGTCTATCAATCTTAACATTAGCTATTCCTCTTCTGTTCTTTTATAGCTTTCAGCATCATTTGTACCATAAACCTTTCGTTTTTTTCATCGCCACAAAAAAATCGGTCATCTTCACGTTTCATTTCCATCAAGACCTCATCAATATCTTCGCTTTGGAAATATTGAAAAGGCTCCACATCCTCATCTTCAAACCAGCCACAAATTTTATCGTTTTGTATCAATGACAAGCGATATTTACAACGCACCAAACCCATTATAAAGTATTTTTTATGATTATTATCTCTTTCGAACCACCTATTATACTCTGCCCCGACTCCTAAGTTAACACGTTCTTCTGGTGTACACCAATTCTGTCCAGCGACCAATTTATCTTCTAATTCCTGCAAACTTTCATTATCTCTGCCCATCAATCTATTCAAAGCATTTTTTATAACTTTGCCATTTGCGCGTTTTTTTTCTTCGGAATTTGACCATTTTTGCCACAAGTTCCACATTTCCGTAGGCAAATGCATTGCGATAAAGTCCTCAAAATTTCGCCCTTGCCACAATACAACTCCCTTATATTTTTCTACTTCGTTTTCAAATTCTGTTTTCGTTTTCTGGTTTCTATCATCGACATAAACATCATCATCTACAACAATATAAGCAGCCTTTTCTTTTTCATAATTTTGTGTATTTTGTCTTAAACCTTCCAACAAAGCCTTAGACGCAACAAAGGGATCATCCTGACCAGCTTGCTCATCATAACTTAGACAAATAGACTTAGAGCGGTCATATCGATTAATATATACACCGTCTTTGTTCTTAAAGAACCATATCTTCGGAATACTTTTGACAATCGACACATAAAAATTAGTCAAATATGCTGCTTCTGTTAAACCTTCGGTATAATAAATGCTCATTACCACACCCTACTTTATAATTCTTGAATTCCATCATCATAGAACATAGAAACATTCATCAATGATACACCACCAAAACTACCATCCAGATATTCTTCTAACAATTTAGTATTTTCATTAACGCCAAACTCTTCTTTTGACAATTTTGCAAATGTTGATACCTGGCAGAACTTTGAAACGACTGTAATTTCAAACTTATTAAGCCACATCATAATACAAGGATTATGTGAAGTACATATCAGTTGTGCACCATTTTTATTAAATTTACGCGACTTAAACAGCTGCAAAATAAACACAATAATATCCGTATGCAAAGTCCTATCAATTTCATCTACACACAAACAAGTGCCTTTATTCAAGACATCAACCACGCGTTGCACAAACAGCAACAAATTACGCGTTCCCAAAGATTCTTCCTTGAACGATTTCAGCTTGTAATAACCACCATTTGCACCAGGATGATAATAATTTATACAGTTTTCCACATCATCACTTTGCATAGATTGATAAGTAGCCAACGCCAAATCCAACCCCATTTCACGCAACACATCCCCAACTTTTAGCACATGTCCGCACTCATCTTCATTTTCTTTAAATCCAACTATATTTTGCCCACGAATATTATCAATCACGCTCAACTTGTTGCTAAAAAAGTCAAATACATCACGCATTAGATTATACTCTGGCATCTCTAAACACTTCAAATCTTCCTGGTTTTGCAGCTTGTACATAAACACCAAGAAAGGACCACGAAAATTATAATCAGCACCACAACATTCCAAGAAATCACCAGCCAAGCTCACAATCTTTTTATCCTCTTCGATATCCACATCAAAGATACATTTGCGTTCACCGCCTGACAGTATGTACAAAGACTCGTGCAAGACATGCACGTCATCAAATTGCAAACGATATTCACAGTGCTGTCCACCCAGCATCAATTCCGCCACATACTCCGTAGGCGCATTTTGACTCACTTCATCCAGCTTAAAAGGCTCACGCATGCTGATACCATTAGTCAAAATAAAGTGCTGCAAATTCATCAAAGCCTTCAATAAATTACTTTTACCAGAAGCATTTGCACCAAATATAGACATAACCGGCACAACACCAACAGCCCCACTGTCCGTATCTGTCAAAGACTGTATTTTACCGTCAACAATCGCCTTGTCTGGAGTACAAGTTAAATCTAATACAGAATCTTTTATAGAGCGAGAGTTTTTAACACGAAAACTTATCAGCATATCTACCTACCATTATCTTTCCTTGGATTGTATCACCACGCATAAAAAACTCAACCATTTTTACACACAAAAAACACTGGGTAACAAAAGAAAAAACAAGATGTAACTAAATCAATTTTCGACTTTTAACCCACGACAAATAATGTTTTTCATCATCTAATTCATAAGCATAGTCTTTGACGGGCTCAAAATTATCAATCAGACTCATTACTTCTGCGAAAACACCTTGTTTGTCTTTACCGGCCACATCAACCATAACCTCATTTGGTAATAATTTCCGCCCCTTTATTACAGAGTTAGCTCTTTCAACATAGTCTGGATTAAATAAGCCACCTTCATTATTTTTTCTGTGTTCCATTTGTACTTTAATTTGATTTGAATCACTTGACACAAGCCTGATTATTATAAAATTGTAACCCTGAAATATCTTTGGCAACTCTCTTGCTCTGATATCATCAAAGTCCAACGCAACTATGTTTCGTAACCCTTTGTCATAGAAAAATTTTATCTGAGCCAAAGTATTTTCCCAACACAACTGTTCTTCATACAAACCTACATCTTCTACACTTTCTGGTATAACAAATTCTGGAACCATATTTTGCTCAATATACACCCCGCTATAATGATTATACAACTTTTTTGCTAATGTAGTCTTTCCAACAGCACTTGGTCCTATGACAAATATAAAATCCATTATTTCTACACCTTCTTTTTATGCGAATTGTACCACAAAAATCTACAAAACAAATAAAAAAACCGCATCAACTGCGGCTTTTTTATTTATCTCTGGTCGGGCTTGTGCTGGTGACTACATATGTCATCCAAATAAAATCTATAATACCATATCCGTAATCTTATTTTCTTGTTGACAATTTATTTTTTTGTGACATTATAACTTTTGTTAAAATTAAGGAGTAATTATGTCTAACAAAAGAAACACAACAGCTATAACCATCGCATCAGCAGTAATTATATTATATGTATTATTAAACATATTAAGATACGACGAACCAAATTTTAATCAATCGAAGTTAGATGATGCACGCGAACAATTAAAAAGCATAAATAATGAATATGTATGCGCCTATGACAACATTACACAAATGACACATGCAGAACTACAATATCATCCTATCTCTAAGAGAATCAATGCATTGTCTAAAATATACAACTCCAACCCAACAGTATTTTACTATTTAGAACCACAAATAGACTCTTTAACAAAACAAAAACAACATATACACGACAGTATAGCCAATTTATATTTTAAACAAAGCGATAAAAGACTAAACAAAATAAAAGACAATAGAGCTATCGCACTTAATAAAATAAACAAACTAGAACGAGATAGCATTATTACTGATTCCGTTAGAAATCAGCCACAGCTTACTCGATTTAAAAACAACTTTCAAAAAATATTTGATATAAAACAAAAATAAAAAAATCCCCGATCTGGGGATTTTTTTATTTAATAATATGAACATCCATTTGCGGAAACGGAAACTTAATCTTCTTTTTAGGCAAAGCTTCATAAATCCTTTCCCTCAATTCCAGACTACTGAAATAAACATTTTCATACTTGGTCCAATAGCGTACAATTAATTCAACACCACTGTCCCCCAGATTGTTTAATATCACCTGTGGTTCTACTGGCTTTATCAAAACACGTTTATCCTTTTTCAAAACATCTAAAATAACCTTACGTGCGTCTGAAACTTTATCACCATATGCAATACTTATATTTATATCGATTCTGCGCACCTCGCCTAAAGACAAATTTGTAATTTCACCATTTGCCAATGTACCATTTGGTAAAAACACAACTTGATTATCAAATGTATGCAATTCCGTTGTAAAAATCATAATCTTTTTTACAACACCTACCCTACCATTTGCAATTTCAATTGTATCACCAACCTTAAACGGTTTAAAGAACAAAATAACTACACCACCCGCAAAATTTTGCAAAGTTCCAGATAACGCCATACCAACAGCTAATGAAGCCGCCCCCAAAACCGCAACAATCGACGTCATCTGAACACCGACAGTAGTTAAACAAACAACAACAACCAACACCTTAAATATAACATTCAGAAAAGACAACAAAAAAGAAGACAGCGACGCTTCTACTTTACGACGTTCCATTCCGCGCTTTATAGCTAACATCAAACGCTTTGTCAGCCAGAAACCAACCAGCATTATAACCATTGCCGCCAACAAACGCATCCCAAAGGATAACAATTTATCACCCAGTGTTGACAAAACACTTTCTAATGAAGCAATCTCGATTTGTAATTTTTCTGCAGAATCCATATCCAATCCTTTTATTTTTAATAATTCTTCCATAAAGCACTAAATCAATCAATACAAAAAAACTAATAAAAATACGCTTTTGACGGAACTTATTACAAGATAAACTATATGCGCTGACTGCAAAGAATCAGCTATGATCCGCCAACGAAGTGGCAGTGCAAAAAGCCCATTAGATGTAATGGGTACCTTTTTTAGGCATTTTCACATCAGCAAAAACACATCCATTTGCAAACACCCGAAAATAACGCCAGCAACCCCGCAGAATTCTGGGACAAAAGAAATAGACGCGTGCTGAACACGCGTCTACCTTTATTTCTGGTCGGGG